>JAJYKO010001112.1 GCA_021788565.1 Chloroflexota bacterium | reverse complement strand
TCGTGTGAGCACGCCGGTGCCAAGCTGGAAGGGCTTCGTGGATTACGTCTACAAGCTGAAGACCTCCATCAGGATCATCGCGCTGCCCAAGGGTAACGACCCGGACGATCTGATCCGGCGCAATCCGGACGAGTGGCGACGGCTCGTTAAGGAGGCTGTTCCCGTCCAGGACTTCTTTCTGAGCAGGGTCAAGGATCGACATGACCTCAGTACTGCCGCGGGGAAGTCGGCAGCCGTGGACGAAGCTATGGGTGTGATAGTCGAGATTCCGGAGCCAGTTCAGCAGGCTCACTACATTCAGCGGCTTGCCACTCTGGTGGGGATCGATGAAGCCTTCCTTATCCAGCGGGTACGGCAGCGCCGGCAGCGGGCAAGTCCGGGGAAAGGCTCCGGCCCTCTCAATCGGGCTGTGGAGCCGATAGCGGACGTGGAGTCCTACTGCATCGCACTGATATTGCGGAAGCCGTCCCTAGTGGAGACCGATCCCAGGTTGACCGAGCAAGATTTCCGCGATCCGGCGTATCGAGAGCTTTTTCGCCGGCTGACGGAGTGCGCGCGGCAGGAAATGACAGGGCAGGAGGCCCTGGAAAGGCTGATGGAGGAACCGGACGGCCCGCTGAGGGAGAGCCTGGAGCGTCTGGTCGAGCTTCAGGAACATTACTCATTCCATTTCGCGGATCCAATTGATAAGGCTTACAGGTCGGCGGCGGTGGCTTTGCTGTTGGGCAGCCTGGCCCTGAGAAGACAGCAGCTGGAGGCTATGCAGGGCGCATCGGAAGACGGCTTGGACGCGCAAGAAGACGGTGGTCTGATCAAGCTGGAGAAACAGATCGCCGAGGAGGCGCATCGGTTGAAGCTGTTGGGAGGCATTCTACCTTTGCGGGCGATCCACAAGGAGGTTCGGCATGGCGGATGAAGTCAGGGCGGATTCCGACGCGGTGTCTTCCCTGGTCTACACGGAGTTGGTGGAGAAGGGACAGACGCAGGGTTTCGTGACGCCCGACGACATACTCCAGAAGGTTCCTAATCCTGAAGAAGACGTTGGGATGGCAGATGACCTGGTGGCGGCCCTGGACGACGCCGGCATCAGGGTAGCTTCGCCATCGGCGCTCGCCGATGTGGAAGGTCCCCCTCCATCCTGGCTCACCGATATGGAGGCCGAGCAGGAGACTGAGGTCGCCGTCAGGGTAGACGAGCATGAAGGCCTCGAGGACCACGTGCGGTTATACCTCCGCGAGATCGGAACGGTGCCATTGCTCAGTTGGGATGGCGAGAAGCGGCTCGCCCGCAAGATGGAGGAAGGCACCTATCTAGATCGGATTCGGAGGGAGCTGGATTCCCAGGAGACCGGGATTATCGATACCGAGCTTCACCGTGGGATGCTGGACAAGCAGTTGACCGAGGACGAGGCAGTCACCGCCATGAATATCATGTACGAGCGGTTCTGTCGCGATTTCCAGTACCTGCGGGCCGTCTTTCCTCCCGCGGATGGCACAACCTGGGCGATGATGGAGAGCATGACGAAGCTCGGGAATTTGGCCGACATAGACCCGGAGAGGGTGCAGGCTATCGCAGAGCCGATGGAAGTTGACCCTGCCGTCGCCGACAGGGCGATTGTCTCAATGTCGGTGCTCTGCAGGATCTTACCCGAGGATCTGCGAGAGCGAACCGCCAAGTCCGTTCGTGAGACCGGCTCTCCGCCGCCTGATGGCTATGGACCGCGATACTTTGGCGGCGTATCCGACGAGGGCAGGCTGAGGTCGATAGAGGCGTTTCGCAGGTTGGAAGACGTGATCCTGGAGGCCCAGAAGGCCAGGGCAGCCCTCACTGAGGCGAACCTCAGACTGGTGGTTAGTGTCGCCAAAAAGTATATCGGTCGCGGGATGTCGCTGCTGGACCTGATCCAGGAGGGGAACATCGGACTGATCCGCGCCGTGGAGAAATTCGAGTTCCGAAAAGGCTACAAGTTCTCCACCTACGCTACCTGGTGGATCCGGCAGGCCATCACTCGCGCCATCGCCGACCAGGCCCGCACAATCCGTATTCCGGTGCACATGGTGGAGACTATCAACAAGCTGAGCCGCCTCTCGCGGAGGCTGCTGCAGGATCTCGGCAGAGAGCCGACTTCGGAGGAGATTGGCCTGCAGATGGAGATCCCGGCGGACAAGGTGCGGGAGATCATGAAGGTCTCGCAGGAGCCCGTCTCGCTGGAGACGCCCATCGGAGAGGAGGAGGACAGCCACCTCGGCGATTTCATCGAGGACCAGGCCGCCCTCGCACCCGCCGATGCGGCCTCGCATCAGCTGCTCAAGGAGCAGGTGGACGACGTGCTGAGGTCGCTCACCCACCGTGAACGGCGTGTGCTGCAGCTTCGGTTCGGGCTGGACGACGGCCGCCAACGGACGCTGGAGGAGGTGGGCAGGGAATTCGGCGTCACGCGCGAGCGGATTCGCCAGATCGAAGCCAAGGCCCTGCGAAAACTGCGCCATCCCAGCCGTAGCAAAAAGCTGAAGGACTATCTGGACTGAGTTGGGCTGTGGACTTGGTGTGGGCGGGCAGGCGCGGCCCAGCAGAGGTCGGGATTTGTGAAGCTGCTGGTATTCGGTCTCAGCATCACGAGCTCGTGGGGGAACGGCCACGCC
>JAJYKO010001111.1 GCA_021788565.1 Chloroflexota bacterium | reverse complement strand
TCGAGGTCCGCGCCCTTCGAGGGGTGGACCTGCAGATAAGAGATGGAGAACTGGTAGCGATCATGGGACCATCAGGTTCAGGGAAGAGCACACTCATGAACGTACTAGGTTGTCTCGACGTGCCTACTTCTGGGTCCTACGAACTCGATGGGGTCGAGGTGAGCGCGATGAGCGAAGACGAACTGGCCGAAGTCCGAAACAAGAAGATTGGCTTTGTCTTCCAGTCGTTCAACCTTCTCCCTCGGCGAACAGCTGTCGAGCAGGTGGAACTCCCGCTCATATACGCTGGCACCGCAGACCGCCAGGATCGAGCGAAGGAGGCTCTGGAATTAGTTGGGCTCGGGGATCGCCTCGGCCACAAGCCAACCGAGATGAGCGGGGGCCAGCAGCAAAGGGTGGCCATCGCTCGGGCTCTAGTGACCAATCCTTCGCTGATCCTCGCGGACGAGCCAACTGGCAACCTGGACACCAAGGCGTCGCAGGAAGTCATGGATATTTTCCTCCGCCTGAACCGGGAGCGCGGGATCACCGTCGTCTTCGTCACCCACGAGCCGGACATCGCCGCGTACACCCACCGCGTGATCCACATCCGGGATGGGGAGATCAGTGCTGACGAGCGACGCGAAACTGGGGATGGGGAATGGGAGACAGGGGATGGATCCGGTACCATTCCCCATCCCCTATTCCCCATCCCCGCGCTGGGAGCCGCAAGATGAACCTCACAGAGACCTTTCGAGTCGCCCTATCCAGTCTGGTCTCCAACAAGATGCGGTCAGCTCTCACCATGCTGGGTATCATCATCGGCGTGGGAGCCGTCATCGCCCTCATGTCCGTCGGACAGGGAGCCCAGGCGTCGATCACCAGCCAGATCCAGTCGATGGGGACGAACCTGCTGTTCGTGAGCCCAGGCTCCACCAGCAGCTCGGGCGTCCGATCCGCTGCTGGCTCCGCCCAGACCTTGACCTACCAGGACGCCGAAGCGATAGCCGCGAATGTGCCCCAGGTGGCGGCGGTCGCGCCGGAGTCGAGCTACTTCGGTCAGGTGATCGCTGGAGGAAGCAACGTCAACACCCGAATAACCGGCGTCACGCCGGAGTACGAAAGCGTCCGAGACTGGCAAGTATCCGACGGCGAGTTCATCACCCAGTCGCAGCTGGACAGCGCATCCATGGTCGTCCTCCTTGGAAGCAACGTGGCCTCCTCCCTGTTTCCGGATGGCAACGCGGTGGGCCAGACCGTCAGCATTGGCTTCGCCAACAACACGAGGATGCAGTTCAAGGTGACCGGCGTCCTCGAATCCAAGGGTTCACAGGCGATGGGGAACCAGGACGACACTATCTTGATCCCCCTGACGACTATGCAGCGGAAGGTGAGCGTCTCCCGCACCAGCAGCGGCGGATTGACCGTTTCGACGATTAACGTGCAGGTGACCAGCTCGGATAAGTCCGTTATGAACCAGGCAGTTCAAAACATCGGCGATCTGCTTCGTCAGCGTCACAAAGTTACCGAAGACGACTTCACCATCCGCAGCCAGGAGGACATGCTTTCCACTGCCACTCAGGTCACAGGGGTTCTAACCGCGTTACTGGGAGCAATCGCCGGCATCTCACTGATAGTTGGTGGAATCGGCATTATGAATATCATGCTGGTCTCGGTTACCGAGCGAACCCGGGAGATCGGCATACGCAAAGCCATCGGCGCCAAGCGAAAGGACATCCTGACCCAGTTCCTGGTGGAGTCGGTCGTCGTGAGCGTAGCGGGAGGGATCATCGGGATCTCGATAGGAGTGGGCCTGGCCATTCTGCTCTCGGGAGTCAGTGTCGGCGGTCAGAAGATGCAGACTGAGGTCTCCATGAGCGCCATCCTGATGGCCTTTGGGGTCTCCACGGCCATCGGGGTGTTCTTCGGCGCCTACCCAGCCAACCGTGCGGCCAGCCTCAATCCCATCGAGGCCCTCAGGTATGAGTAGGTAGGTTCGGGGCGATTGTTAACAGCCTTTTGACACTCGCTTTACACGTTCTACACGGCCGAGATGGTAACTTGTTCACGTAGGTTTCTAGAACCCGCCCGACTGAGGTGGGTCGACGGAAATGGCAATGAGGCAGGAGCGATGATAGCGCCTACACGAAAAGGGGGAGCAGGGTGGACCGATGCTCTCACTCGATGGCAAAGAGGGCCCCACGGAGATGCTGAAGCGCAGCTCCCATCACGCACAGCGAACCTGCCCGCGTGGTTTTGGCAGGCAATCAGGTATTCGGTGGTCGGCATTACTAACACGGGAGTCGACGCCACCCTGTATCTCCTGCTTACGCACTGGCTTGGGCTCGGCAGCCTCAAGGTCCTGGCCAAAGGCATCTCGTACACCGTTGGCACGGTGAACAGCTTTCACTGGAATCGATCCTGGACTTTCAGGTCGACGGCGAGAGTCGCAATTGTCTTCGTCCCGTTCTTGCTTACTAGCCTGGCCGCTCTGGTCATAAACGCCTCGGCAATGTATGTCTGTCTGGAGTTATTCGACCAACGGGAACTTCCAGCCCTCGCCCTTGCGACGGCAATTACGCTGCTGTGGAACTTCGGCGTGACAAAGTTCCTGATATTCAGGAGGTAGATAGATGAGCACGAGAGCCCTTTCCATCGTCATTCCGG
>JAJYKO010000059.1 GCA_021788565.1 Chloroflexota bacterium | reverse complement strand
ATAGCGAGGTCATCGAGCGACACTTGGTCAAGCGCCTTGAGCAGTTGGGCAACCACGTTACTCTGGAGAAGGTCGGCCTCTCCCAACCATCCGCAGTCTCCGGCTTGGAGGCGGCTTGATGTGGCCACCCATCCCAACCCCCTTTTTCAGAGGAATGGATAAAGTGAGGTTCCAAGCAGCCCCTGTTGTCTGCGTACCGACGACAGCGGGCACTGCGGCCGAGATCACCGACGTGGCCGTGTTGAGCGATCACCAGCAGAAGACGAAGATTGGGCTACGGAGCGCCAATGTTGCTCCTCGAGTCGCCCTCCTGGATCCGACGTTGACACTAAGTCTCCCGCCGAGTCCCACCCGCGACTCCGGACTCGATGCCTTGACCCACGCTATCGAGTCATATCTAAGCCTGAACGCCTGGCATGGGTCGGAAGTGCTGGCGCTGCGGGCCATCCAGTTGGTGGGTCGGCACCTGCGCGCCGCAGTTCACAACGGCAAGGACCAGGAGGCCCGAGACGGGATGCTCACAGCCAGCCTGCTGGCCGGCATGGCCTTCCACAATACCAAGCTCTGCTTGGTCCACGCCATAACGGGCCCGTTAGGAGGAGTTTATGACCTGCCTCACGGGGCTAGCAACGCTATCGTTCTTCCCCATGCCATGCATTTCATGCTTCCAGGGGCGGTGCTCAAGTATCGGGACATCGCCTTGGCCTTGGGCGAACGGGTCGAGGGACTGTCCGATCGAGACGCGGCCGAAATGGCGGTGAAGGCAGTGGAGCGATTGTCCCAGGATGTGGGGTTGCCGAAAGGTCTGTCCGTCTACGGAGTCACGGAGGAAAGGCTGGCCGAGATCTCGGAAATCATCGCCGGCAGCTTCATGGTTCCCTTGTCGCCGCGCGTAGCCAGGGCCTCAGACATCCTGGAGATTTGTCGCTCGGCGCTCTGAAGTAGTGCGGTGTCACCGGAATACTAAGTACGCAGCATAAGGCCTCATCACTCGGCAGTGCGTGCGCGACGCAGAAGTGTCAGAAGCTATTTGCAGGTTGCTTAGTCAGCTTCGGGACCGGATCGATTCGAGCAGAATAAGGAGAATCGAATGTTCGAGGGTGGATACATGGGCAAACTGCTCAGGGTGAACCTGAGCCGGCGAGAGTTTTTCACAGAGAGGATCGACCCTGAAGATTTCCAGCTGTTTCTGGGCGGGCGAGGATTGGGTGCCTTGTGGTACTGGCGCGAAATTGGTCCCGAGGTCCAGCCCCAATCTCCAGAGAACAAGGTGGCCTTTTTCGCTGGACCAATGACAGGTACGCCATTGGTATCCACCACCAAATTGCAGATGACCACCAAAGGGCCAGAGACCGGCCATTACCTCTGCTCCAACTCGAGCGGCAATTTTGGCCCTTGGCTCCGCGCGGCTGGATACGATGGTCTCGTCGTGGAGGGGGTCTCAGACTGCTGGACTTCCGTGGTTATCGAGGACGGCACCGTTCGATTCCTCGATAACGAAGGCTGGCGGGGGCTGACGCCGATGTCAGCCCGCCAGAAACTGCTGGAGCGGCTTCCCGGGAGCAGGTGGGCTACCATGAGCGTCGGGCCGGCAGCCGAGCGGGGAGTTGCCTTCGCCTCGGTCTTTGTAGACGACGGTCGCGCCTTCGGTCGAGGTGGTGGAGGAACGGTTCTGGCCTCCAAGCGGCTCAAGGTCTTGGCTGTACACGGCACGCAGCAGATCCCCGTGGCCGACCCCAAGGAGTGCGAGAAGATCGCAGCCGCGGCGAAAGCAAACTTGAAGACCTCCCGAGCGGCTCATCGCCAGTGGGGCACCTCTCAGTTGGTAGAAGTAATAAATCATCTGGGATGCATGCCGACACGTAACTTCCAAAGTTCTTGGGCTCCTCCGGAAGAAGTTCAGGGAGTGTACGCCCAGACTCTGCACGACCAGTATTACGTCCGAAACTACGCCTGCTATCGGTGCTCGGTAGCTTGCGGACAGGTGGCAGAGGTCAAGACGGGCAAGTTCGCTGGCTCCAGGTCCCGGCCAGAGTATGAGACCATCGGGCTGCTGGGGCCCGCCTGCGGAATCAATCAGATGGACGCTGTGATCGCCGCCAACGAGCTATGCGATGACCTGGGGATAGACACCATCACCGCCGGCAACCTGGTAGCCATGGTCATGGAGCTGTTCGAGCGGGGACTGGTGACGGCTGAGGACAACGACGGACTGGATGTCCGCTTTGGAGATGCTGAAGCGCTCCTTGAGATGATCAGGTTCATCGGGGAGGGAAGAGGACTGGGGGCCGTCATAGCCGGGGGAGCCCGGGGGATAATCGCCGCGAAACCCGAGTGGGCCCCCTACATTCAACACGTCAAGGGGCTCACCTTCGCGGCTTACGAGCCACGGGGGTTTTTCGGTATGGGGCTAGCCTACGCGACGTCGGCGAGGGGGGCTTGCCACAACGTGGGGGGCTATACCGTCACGCCTGAACTGATGAGCGACAAGTACGATCGCTATGTCACCGAGGGCAAAGGCAAGCTAGTGATCGAGCTCCAGGACAACCGTGCCTACATCGACAGCTTGGGGCTGTGCACAGTGGTGCGCGGAGCATACAGTTTCGCCACCAGCCCCAAGCCGCAACCTCTGCTGGCCATCACCGGGCACGACTTCTCGAATGAGTTGATGACGATTGGTGAGCGCATCTCCAACATGGAGCGATCGATCCTGGTGCGAGAGGGGGTAACTCGTGCGGACGACAAATTGCCGCCTCGCATGAGTGAGCCGCTGCCCGACGGACCGGCTGCCGGTCACTACATCAGCGAAGAGATGCTTGGCGCGATGCTGGACGAGTACTACAGCCTGCGGGGATGGGACGAGCTAGGACGGCCACTGCCCGGGACCTTGGAGAGGCTGAAGTTGAGCCCGATACTCTCGCCGGCTGGCACGGCTTCCTGAGCATGCCTGTGCTCACGGTGAGGCTTCTGGGGGGCCTGCGGGCCCCCCAGGACGGAGAGCCGAACCTCGAAGTGGCCTTGACGGAAGGCTTCACAGTGGCAGACTTGCGAGATCGTTTGCGTGAACTTGGGTATGATCCCACCTCGGCGGCTATCATCATTACCCTGAACGGCAAGGGGCTGCAACAGTGGCCGTCCGACAGGCCAGTTGAACGAGAGGACGATGTGGCAGTCTTCCAACAGATCACCGGGGGGATAGGTGGGATGATCGCCAGGTGAGGAAACCGTATCTGATCGGCGTGGACCTGGGAACCACTGCCACAAAGGCCGCGCTTTACAGCTCGGACGGAGCTCTCATGTCCGAGGCGCGCACCGAGGTGCCTCTCTACCATCCCCGGCCGGGCTGTGTGGAGCAGGAGAACGATGATTTCTACCGCTCCGCGGCAGCGGTGGTGCGGCAATGCCTGGGGGAGAGTGGGATCGCCCCTGCGCAGGTCGCTGCCGTCGCCTTCGACAGCCAGATGGCTGGGATCGGCTCGGTAGATGAGGACTTCAAGCCAGCCACGCCGTTCGACTCGTGGCTGGACATGCGTTGCCAGCCATACATCGACCAAATAGATCGCGAGCATGGCAATCTCATCACCCAGCTTACCGGGTGTCCGCCCACATGCGATCACGGTCCGAAGATCCTGTGGTGGAAAGAGGAACGTCCAGAGAGCTACCGCCGAATCGCCAAGTTCGTGACCCCGGCTGGATACGTTGCCGGGGCCGCAGCGGGATTGACAGGGGACGAGGCGTTCATTGACTACACCTTCCTCCATTTCTCGGGCTTATGTGACGCTCGGGAGGGCGTCTGGTCCCAGGAGCTGTGCGACCTGCTTGGAGTCGACCCCAATAAGTTGCCGAGGATCGTTCGACCCTGGGACGTGATTGGTGAGGTGACACCCGCCGCAGCCCGGGATTTCGGGCTGACGATTGGCACGCCCATCGCGGCCGGTGCAGGAGACACCGCTGCGGGAGCTCTGGGAGCAGGGATTGTTCAGCCTGGCATGCTTTTGGACACCGCCGGAACGGCGTCGGTGCTGGCCGGGTGCACTAATCGGTTCGTGGCGGACGAGAAACACCGTGCTCTGCTGGTGATGCGCTCCGTCGTCCCGGGGTTGTGGCACCCTCTCGCTTACGTGGCCGGTGGAGGCCTCTCCCTGCGCTGGTTTAGAGACAACTTCTTCAACCAATCGGGGAGCCATTCGCAGCCTCCGGGCGTCGACCTGTACGACGCGATGACCGAGACCGTGGCTGATGTTCCCCCTGGGGCCGACGGGCTTATCTTCTCTCCCCATTTGGGCGGTCGCTCGTGTCCGGCAACGCCAGCTATGCGAGGGACTTGGTTGGGTTTCTCGTGGGGGCACACGCGGGCCCACTTCCTAAGAGCGCTCCTGGAGAGCATTGCCTACGAATATCGTCATTACCTCAACATACTGCAGGAGTTGGTACCCGACGTGGAGCCGATCGAGGTCCGCGTCATCGGTGGCGGCGCTCTTAGCGCTGAGTGGAACCAGATCAAAGCGGACGTGTTGGGAGTTCATTATCAACGGCTGGCCAGGCCGGAACTCGGGACCTGGGGAAGTGCCCTCATCGCCGGCTACGCTGTTGGTCTGTTCGACGATCTGGCCGAAAGGGCTGCGGCGACCGCTGAGAGGTTTGGAAACCGAATAACGCCGCACCCTCATATCAGCGAGCGCTACCACCCGTTGGTGGAACGGTACCTAAATTGGCAGGAGTTGCTGAAGGAGGGGTTTGAAAGGGATGTCTAGTGCCGTGAGGATTTGCCTGGTGGGCATCGGACGAGCGGGGCAGGTGCACGCTCGTTCTCTGACAAGTCACGTCAAGGGCAGTGAACTGGTGGCACTGGTTGACGCATCGGTCGAGGCCCGGCGGGTTGCGGGCAATCACTTCGGGGTCGAAGCCCTTTTCCCCACTCTGGAGGCCGCACTAGAAGGCGCCGACTTCGACGCCGTGGTGATAACCACACCAACCTTTACCCATCGAGCATTGGTGACCCTGGCAGCTGGCGCCGGGAAGCACGTTTTTTGTGAGAAGCCTATGGCCTTGGACCTGGCCGAATGCGATGCCATGATAGCTGCGGTGAATCACAGCGGCGTGCGCCTGCAGTTAGGGTTCATGCGACGATTCGACCCCGAGTTCACAGCGGCCTTCGAGAGAATTGAGGCAGGGGAGATCGGCCGTCCGATGCTGGTCAAGTCCTTGACCCACGGTCCCGGCTTGCCGCCCGCTTGGGCACGGGACCTGAAGACCTCCAACGGCATGCTGGCTGAGGTAAACAGCCACGACTGGGACTGCGTCAGATGGTTGATGGGATCCGATTTCGAGCGGGTTTACACCGAGGTTGCCAACTTCAAGGGAGCGGAACTCGGCGTAGAGACTCAGCCTTTCTACGACAACGTGCTGGTCAACTTGCGCTTCGAGAGCGGGGGGTTGGGCAGCATCTCCGGAGTGTGTCCCTGCGAATACGGCTACGATGCCCGGGTTGAGATCGTCGGTGAGCGAGGGGTGCTGCAAATCGGCGATCTGCAAGGCAAGGCTGTGGTGCTGTGCAACAACCGAGACGTCGGTTTGGTGACGCCCATCTACCGCACCTGGCCCGAGCGCTTTGCCTGGGGGTACATCCACGAGATGGAACACTTCATCCATTGCATCCAGTCGGGTACTCGACCGAAGGTGGGTGGGGAAGAAGGCCGATGGGCTGTGGCCGGGGTGCTGGCGGCTACCAGATCGTTCTTGGAGGAACGCCCTGTATATCTCAGCGAGGTAATGGACACGTCTGCAAGGACCGGCAACTGAGGGCGAGAGGGGAATGATGCTGGCTGTAGTATATCGGGGTCCCGAGCTGCTGCGGGTGGAGGAGCGCCCTGTGCCTCACATAGGCCCCGACGAGGTATTGCTCAAGGTTTTAGCTACCACGATATGTGGGACCGATCTGCGCATACTGCATGGCGCCCATCGGCAATATCCAGCGGGCACGACCAGGATCCCCGGACACGAAGTTGCCGGCGAAATCGTGCAGGTTGGTAAGCATGTGCGAGGTTTGGCTATTGGCGAGCGAGTGTTCGTTGCCCCTAACATCGGATGCGGCCGCTGCTCGCACTGTGTAGCCGGGCACCACAATCTCTGTGCTGACTATCAGGCCTTCGGGGTGACCATGGACGGGAGCTTCGCGGAGTATATGCGGATCACGGCGGCGGCCATCTCTCAAGGAAACGTCATACCCGTGGCCGAGAGGGTCGACCCATCTGCAGCAGCTTTGATCGAACCCCTCGCCTGTGTCCTGCGTGGTCAGGCGGCTCTTCAGATCCGGCCGGGAGATCTGGTGCTCGTGATCGGTGCCGGCCCCATAGGGATTCTCCATCTGCTGCTGGCGAAGCTTCACGGTGCCGGCCTGGTATTGGTCAGTGAGATGATCCAGGAGCGGGCGGCCCAGGCAGCGAGGTACGGAGCTGATCGGACGATTAACCCTGCTCAGGAGGATCTGGCGAAGGTGGTGGCACAGGAAAGCGGCGGCAGGGGAGCCGATGTAGTTATTGTTGCCGCTCCGTCCGCACAAGCCCAAGAGGGAGCGCTGGGGCTAGCCGCTTCGGAAGGTCGCATCAACTTCTTCGGCGGGCTACCCAAGGACCGCTCGACCATCAACCTGGATTCCAACCTGATCCACTACAAGGAACTGCGGGTGACGGGTACCACCGGTTGCAGCACTGAGGACTGCCGCCGGTCTGCGAGCATCGTTAGATCCGGCAGGCTGGATCTCTCCAGCCTGATCAGCGCCCGCTATCCGCTCGAACGGGCCGAGGAGGCCTTCGGCGCAGCGGAACACCGTCGATCCCTGAAGATCGCCCTTCAGCCGAGAATCTGGGAGCCGATCGGCTGATGACACCTTGTTCCGGAAGGGAGGCTTGGGCGTGACACACTACCCCTTCGGCCTCGACCTCCTGCTGTCCGAGGGAGCCTTGAGCCGGTCCGACAATCACATCGTCCGGACTCTGTCGACCATGAGAGATCAGTACGCTGACAGGCGTGCGTACGAAAACATGCTTGCTCGCGAGGATGTGGTCCTGTATGAAGTCTACGAGGTGAAGCGGCCGGAGGTCGCTGGTGAGATGACTTCGGGTCTCTCTACGGTCCACCCCGGCCGGGTGGGTGATGAGTACTTCATGACGAAGGGCCACTTCCACGCCGTCCTCGACACCGCAGAGATTTACTACTGCCTGAAGGGTCAGGGCATGATGGTTATGGAAACACCTGAAGGGGAATGGGCAGTGGAGGAACTTCGTCCAGGCCGCATGCTGTACGTTCTGCCACGTTGGGCTCACCGCATGGTGAATGTCAGTTCCCGGGAGGATCTGATCGCCTGGTTTGTCTACCCAGCTAACGCTGGGCACGATTACGGCACGATCGAGCGGCATGGCTTCCGTAAGATTGTCGTGAACCAGCATGGCTCTCCAGTAGTAGTGAACAACCCACGGCGCTATGTATAGGGGAGAGCCATAGGAGCATTAGCTCCTATGATATCCGGTTGTGGATGGGGGTGCGTCCAAGCTCCCGATGCGTCGTCCCCATTCGGATCCTCCATGACCCTCGGTGGCACCTGGCCGGCAGCAGTAAGAAGATGACTCAGTTCGATAGTCCTTGCGTGTCGAAGAGGGCTAGTTGGGGATAGCCTGTTCTTGGTGACGTCGTAGTTGTAGGTGACCCCTGCTTTACGCTCATCGGCGAAGCCGTTGAACTCGGCGCCCCCTTGGGCTGTGTGGAAGTCTCTACCCAACAACAACGCGCGATCCAGCCTGCCCTGTAGCTGTGGAGCAATACTGCAGCTTTGTCCATGAGCAGATGCCGCAGCGCGATCGTATTGTTCTTTGCTGACGGCGTTAGCATCCAGTTCCGAAACTGCCTTCCCTGAGAAGTCGGATGTCTGGCCGCCATGGGAGGCGCGACTACATGGCAAGTTTCTTAGTGGCTCGCGCCCTGGCACTCGGAAGGAACCACCCAGCGACGAGCCCGAGAGCGGCCCCAGCTCCCGTGAGGTACCAGCCCACATACCACCCGTAGATGGAAGCGATCCAGGTGACGAGGATCGGGGCGATGACGCCTCCCGCCCCCCCGAGTAGTAGGATCACCCCGATCGCCTCTCCACCCACCCACGGGCCGTACAAGTCAATTGGGAGGGACACCAGTGGCCCGTTAGTGGCAGGGATTCCCCAACCGGCCAGGATCACCGCCAGAGTAGCCATGCCGAACCCCAGCGGCGCGAGATGTGGTACTAGCACGCTGCCGATCACCGCGACAAGGAACCCTACTAGAGCCATGCTGTATGCCCGACCCCTCAGAGGGTCACCCGTGGCCGACACTATCAGGTCGGAGATCACTCCAGCTACTGGGGTTGATATCACTCCTATCAGTCCATTGATGAGGATCAGGATTCCCACTGCTCCCGTCGCTAGGCCGATGGAGTAGAGATAGTCTCCGAGGAATGCATACATCCCGTAGATCTGAAAGAAGTTGCTGAAGATTGCCAGGCCGCACAGCCATATCGGGGGGCTCCGAAAGAGGCTGGGCCGTTCCGCTGTTGCTATCTCGGCGACGGTCGATACCTGTTGGGCCGGCATCATTGGAGCATCTCGAATCAGCAGGTAGTAGAGCGCTACGCACACGACGACGATAGCTGCTAGGATAAGGAAAGTGGCCTTCCAGCCCACCAATGGCACCAGCATTCCGGAAAGGACGCCACCCACGGCCACTCCACCTGGAATAAAGCCGATCAGGACCCCGTTGGCGAGGCCACGCTCGTTGGTCGGGAACCAGGCGCCGTTCATGGTAGCGATGATGGTGACCACCAACCCCCAGCCCTGGACAAACCTCAGAAACAGGATCACGGCGTAGCTGGGCACGAATGGGATGGCCACGGATGCAATCACGAAGGCCAGTATGGTCCAGGCCAGCACTTTTCGCCACCCCCAACTGGCGAGGAGACGAGCCTCGAAGAAGTTGCCGATGGAGTAGCCAGCGATTAAGAGGGCAGTACCCTCCATTACAGCCATACTGTCAAGCCCGAAGTCCTTCTTCAGTTCAGGGACTGCCACGCTCCACGAGGAGAGAGATAGGTAGACACTGGCCATGAGGAGACAGTTGACGAGTAGGATCACCCACCTGTAGGGGCTCGGAGTATGTCGCTCTAACATGGCCTGCACCTCCTTTCGAGAACGCAACGCGGACGGCATCGAGAAGACTATGGGCATCTAGGAAATTCCCTGGCTAGAAGCCGCGCGAGCTTCCTGAGTGGGTATCGTAGGTTGCAGCATTTCTTTTGCCCACTCAGGGTGGATTCGGTGCAGGGGGCTTGCTACTACATGTTTGAGCGTCACCGTCACGCTTTCGTCCGACTGACGCACAATCATCATGCTTTGGAAGGACATCAACTAGGCATGACCTCTATGCTACCCTCTACAAGCGGTAACGCTCGTGCCGAATAACCCACCATCGGGAGCCGATAGCAGCGTGAGGGACCTCTAAGCACCTAGCCCTGGATAGGGTATAGTTCTATGCATGATACGAGTAACCTTGACCGCCGATACCCGGGATGCGGTGCAGGCGTTGCGCCGCGACCCGACGCTTTCTCCGGCCGAACGCGACCGGGTGGAGATGATCATGCTCTCGGCCGAAGGCTGGAGCCCTCCCTCCATCGCCTCCCATCTGGGATGCCACGCCAAGACCGTCCGACTGGTCCTGAAGGGCTTTGCCGCCCTTGGGCTGGAGTCGGTGCGCCGTCGTCGGCCCGGCCCGTCTCCCGATATTGCCAGGCGCCAAGAGGTGACGGGGGCGCTGGACCGGCTGCTCGACCAGGCCCGCACCTGGACGGCGGCCCAGCTAGCCGAGGCCCTCTCCGCCGAGGGGATTACCCTTTCCACCCGCCAGACCCGCAAGTACCTGCACCTGCTTGGCTCCCGCTGGCGGCGCACCGTACGCACCCTTCGGCACAAGCAGAACGCCGAGCGGGCGGAGCGCGCCCGTACCCAACTGGAGGGGCTCAAAAAAAGGCGGATGCCGGTAAGCTCATCTTGACCTACGCCGATGAGTCCGGCTTTGCCCCCTCCCTGCCGGTTAGCTACAGCTGGACCAGGCCAGGGGAGCGCAAGCGCGTCCCTTTCATAAACCCCGAGGGCAGACGCCTGAACCTCCTGGCCGCCCTTGACAGGAACGGGCCTGCCCCGGGCATCTACTGGGTCTCTAAGCCGAAATCCCTCCTGGCCGAGGAGTTTGTCCGCTTCCTCTTCGCCCTGCCCGCTGTAGGGGTGCCCAGGGTAGTCGTAATCGATAACGGCTCGCTGCACAAGAACGCCACGGTGAAGGCCGCGATGCCCGCCCTCTGGGCCAGGCGCATCTACCTGTACTACCTGCCGCCCTACAGCCCGGAACTCAACGACATCGAGCCGTTCTTCCGACATCTCAAGCACAACGAGATGCCCGAGCGCAGCTACAGCACCATCGGCGATCTCAAAGACGCCGTCGATCATGGTCTAACCAACATGGAGGAAGATCTCATCGCAAAATGTCAACCACAACTCAGGCTAGCTGCTTAGTCAGATTTTGGGCCGGGAGGCCCACTATGCCTCCATCCCCGGTTCAGGGCCTCAGGGCTTCCACCGTCAGCCCCACTATATCGCTCAGGGTGTCGGCCACCGTGGCGCCCGCAGCTTCCAACACCTTCACCTTATCCAGGGCAGACCCGCCACCCTGAGAGGAAATTGCGCCCGCGTGTCCCATCCGCTTCTCGGGAGGCGCGCTCTTCCCACTGATGAAAGCTACCACAGGCTTCTTCATTCTCGCTATGAAACTTGCCGCCTCCTCTTCCTGGCTGCCCCCCACTTCCCCGATCATCACCACTGCTTTCGTATCGGGGTCGTCCTCGAACAGTCTCAAATACTCCACAAAGTTGTTTCCGATCACTGGGTCTCCGCCGATCCCCACGCAAGAGGTCTGCCCTATGCCGGCCTCACACATCAGCTTGGTTACTTCAAAGCAGAGGGTCCCACTACGGGAAGCTACCCCCACGGGCCCTGGCATCGCGGTCACCGGCGGATACATGCCCAGACTCGTCTCGCCCGGCGTTATGATCCCGGGGCAGTTTGGCCCGATCGCCCATACCCGCTGCTCGCGAGCCAATGCCCGGATCTTCATCCCATCGTGTACCGGGACCCCTTCGGTGATCACCACCACCAGAGGGATCCCGTTCTCGATCGCTTCCGCCGCTGCTTCCAGCGTGGAGGGAGCGGGCACGTAGATCACGGTCGCGTCCAGGGCATGCTTTTCCCTGGCCTCGGCCACGGTGTCGTAAATCGGGATCCCTAGTACCTCCTGCCCGCCCTTCCCCGGGGTCACTCCCGCCACGATCTCGGTCCCGTAATCCAGCATGAGCTTGGTCTGGATCTGCCCGAAGCGCCCTGTTGCCCCCTGAACCAGCACCCGGGTGCCGCCGTTCACCAGTATTGACACCGCTGTCCCCCATTCGAATAGGGGGCTGGGTTCCGAGGCGCTTCGTCGCCCCTCAGAACTCGGCCCCCGGCTTTTTTGTCTCAGGCCTCAGGCTTGACGCTCGCGGCCGCTCGAGTCGCTTCCTGGATGGTGGGGAACACCGACACCCCGACGCTTCTCAGCATTGCCTCTCCTACTTCCGCCCGGGTCCCGTGGACTACTGCGAAGATGGGCACCCGCGGCTTCCTCTCGGCCAGGGCATCCAGCACCCCTCCCGCTGCGTCCTCTGGCAGGGAGATGGACAGGCTGAAGGCCAGCAGGATCGACTTCACCCTCTTGTCCCACTCCGCCTTCTTCAATACGAGTCTCAAGGCGTCCCTTGCCTTGGTTCTGCTCGCGCCCCCGCCCGTATCGAGGAAGTTGGCGGGCCTGCCGCCGTAATGCCGAACCAGGTCCAGCAGGCTCATCACCAGCCCAGCCCCGTTCCCCATCAGCGCCACGTCCCCGTCCAGGTCAACGTAGCTCACCTTTTTCCCGCGGCCTTCCATCTCCAACTCCGTGAGGCCGGGTTCCGGCGGCCTGCCCTGGAGGTAGGGCTGACGGAAGAGCGCATCGTCGTCCAGGATCACCTTGGCATCCGCGGCCACGAACTCTCCCTTAGGACTAACCACGAGAGGGTTGACCTCCACCAGGTGGGCATCGAGGTTACAGAAGGCACCGTAGAGGGCGAGCAGGAATCGTGAGAAGGCGAGAGCATCCGCTCCCCTCAGGTCCAGCTGCCGGGCCACGCTCATCGCTTCGTGGGCGCGTAAGCCCTTCAGGACGTTCACCGGGAAACGCACCAGGGCCTCGGGGCGGCTGGCAGCCACCTGCTCGATCTCCACTCCGCCCTCGGCGCAGGCCAGGATCAGCGGGCAACCGGCCAGGCGGTCCACGGAGATGCTGAGGTAGAGCTCCCTTGCTATCTCCAGCCTTTCCTCTACCAGTACCTGCCAGATCCTCTCCCCGTTGGGTCGGGAGTCCAGAATGTCGGCGGCCGCGGCTCCGGCATCCTTGCTGTCGGTGACCAGGCGGATCAGTCCCGCCTTGCCCCTGCCCCCGGACAGCATTTGCGCCTTGACGGCTGCGCCCTCGCCGAAAGGCGCAGCGATCACGGCTGCATGATCGGGGGTGCCTGCCACCTGCCCCCTGGGGACTGGGATCCCTTGCTGCCGAAGCAGCTCCTTGCCCTCGAACTCAAATAGTCTCATCAGCCGGTTTCCTCAACACGAATGTTGGATCCCTGGCACCTGCTTCGCCGAATAGTGTCCACAAGTAAGCTCCTAGTTCGAGCCGACTTCGGAGGTCGCGCTTCGCACGGATGAGCACCCGGCAAGGCCCAGCGCTTGGCACGTCAGCTCGCCGCCAGTCGCGTGCCCTCCTGGTACCCCTCCTCGAGGGCTTTCAGGTTCAGGTCGATCGTCTTACCCGGCACCGTGGACCTGACGGCCGCCTCCAGCCCCTCGCGGCTGACGATCCCCGTGATGGCCGATAGCGCCCCCAGCATCACCATGTTCGCCACGACTTTCCTGCCCAGCTTGAACTCCGCTATGTCCGTGACGGGGATCGGATAGAGGTGCGTGACTCCCTCCGGCACCTTGCTCACCAGGCTGCTGTC
>JAJYKO010000058.1 GCA_021788565.1 Chloroflexota bacterium | reverse complement strand
ATGTGGCTCTACTACAACCTATTCCAGCCGGTGATGCACCTTGAGAGCAAGGAGATAGTGGGAGGGAACCGGATCAAGCGGAAATGGGACGAGGCGAGGGCCCCCTATGAGCGGGTGCTGGCCACGGGAGCGCTCTCGGCCGAGCAGCGCGCGAGGCTGACCGGCCTGTACGCGGCGACCAACCCCAGGAAGCTCCGGGGAGAGATCCACCAGATCATCGAGGGGCTGTGGGACGAGCCGAAGGCGATCCTGGGACTGATGAAACAGCTTGGAGCGATGGCCTGCTGAGCCGGCGGCGAGCAGGCTGTGGATATGTGGACAGCTCCGCGGACCTGCCCACATATCCACAGCCCCTACTACTACTGCCACGCGGGGGCGCTCACTGCCCCCAGTCTGAACGACTCAGTGGGACCAGTCTGAACAACTGAGATGGAAAAGAGGAGGCCAGCCCAGTAACATTATCATTTGAGGGAACTACCCCGAAAAGTACCCCTCTCGGTAACATTTTCATTTGAGTTGACACGGTTGGAACCTCCTGAACGCGAAATGTGATTCGTGCACGAGAATTGCTGGAACGCTCCCGGGCCAACATCCAACCTTGCGCGGGCGCGAGCCAAAGGGTGCGAAACGCGAAACCAGTAGGGCTTATTCTTCCCGTGTGGGACCGCGGCGGCCTCGCTCACGCTGCCGTCTCCCCATGCCGAGCCGATAGCTCCGAGGGATACGCGAGTGTAAGTATGAGACCCCAACTCAATGAGGTTTTCCGCGGAGGACAGGGCTAGGCCCGGGACCTCCTTCGACCTGGAGGAGGGCTGGTTACGAGTGCCTCGAAGAGGCTAGTTGTCCGCATCACTTCTCTGCGGTGGGGGGCAACCGGATAACCGATTAACTAGGAACTCGGCATCAATACCATGGGCCTTAGCAGCATCCTTCACGGTCTCGACCCGCAGCACGGGGCAGGTGGTGCACATCAGTCCCAGATCCCGCAAGACTTCCAACACTCCATGGTGCTCCTTGATAAGGTCCGCTAGCAGTGTGTCTCCAGAGATTCTCAAGTTAACCCCCTATGACAAGGAATAGCTCCTTGCACGACACGCGTCGGCCATCGTGCCTTATGGCACGTCCACGGCCTCCGGTTGGGTGGCCGTCCGGCGCTTGCCCATAAGCCGCCTGATCGGAGGGGCGACGAGGAAGATCAGCAGAGCGGAGTAAAGAACCAGGTCGATCGGCCCGGAGATGAAGATCGTCAGATCGCCTCCGCTCATCTCCAAGCTTCGGCCAAAATTGTTCTCCAACATGGGACCTAGAACCATACCAAGGATGACCAGCGTGCGCTCATACCCGAGCTGTTTCATCACGTATCCGAGGACGCCCATTATCAGTACCGTAAACATATCAATCGTACTGTTGCGGATGCTATAGGCTCCTATCAGCATCAGCACAACCAATATCGCCGAGAGAATGGGCTGGGGTATGCGCACTATGCTCATCCACATTCCAACAAGCGGGAAGTTCAGGATCAGCAGCGCCACATTCCCTATGTACATGGCTGCCACGAGACCCCAAAAGATGTCGGGCTGCTCGTCTATCAACCCGGGACCCGGCGTCACCCCGTGCAACAGCAGCCCCGCATACAGAATTGCTGCCGCCGCCGAGAACGGCACTCCCAATGCCAACAGCGGCACAAGGTGACCACTGATGGCGCTATCGTCGGCAGACTTCGGACCCGCAACGGCGCGTATGGCCCCCTTTCCCACTTCGTCAGGCGCGAGTCGCCGTTCCACTCGATAAGAGGCAAACGTCGAGAGAGCCATAGTGGGACCGGGCAGCAGCCCGAAGAGGAAGCCGAGAACGGAACCTCTCAAGCTAGCCGGTATGGCCTCCCTCCATTCGCGTCTAGTAGGGAATATCTCTCGGTAACTAAAGCTGGCTGCCGGTGCCAACCCCACGCTCCTCGCCGCGATCTGGAACATCTCGGCCATGCCAACGATCCCTATCACCACTGCTACCAAGTCTGTCCCCTGCATCAAGCCCACGAACCCGAAGGTAAAGCGGGGATCTCCCGTCATAGAATTTACTCCGACGGTTGTCAGAGCCAAGCCGATCGTCAACGCTACGAGCGCCTTGGGTAGCGAGCTGTTGGACAAGCGCGACAGGACAAGAAGCCCCACCACCGTGAGAGCGAAGTACTCAGGGGGCCCAAAGACTAGGGCCGCCTCGCTGATTGGGCCAGCGAGCGTCGCTAGCCCAATCAGCCCGATACTCGCGCCAATGAAGGAACCTACTGCGCATACCGCTAAGGCAGCCCCTGCCCGGCCCTTCAAGGCTATCTGGTGGCCGTCCATCCCGATGACCACCGACGCCATCTCGCTGGGCACGCCCATCAGGATGGCGGTCATGGAGTCGCCGTACTGGGTGCCGAAGTATATGGCCCCCAGCATGATCAAGGACGTCTCGGCCTTCATTCCCATAGTGGGTATCAACAGCAGTGCCATCGCCACCGTGGGACTCATTCCCGGAAGTATGCCGATGGCGGTTCCAAGCACCGATCCCACCAGCGCCGCGATGAAGTTGTCGGGGGTGGATGCGACCCCGAAGCCGTAAGCCAGACCTTGTAGAGGATTCATCTTCGACTACCTGATTACCTCCACCTCAACAAGACTCCCGACGGCAATGGAACAGCCAGCAGTACCGCGAAGATATAGTGGAAGGCAAGTGCCATTGCTAGGGCCAGCACAGGAGCCATCCACCGGGGAGACACTCCCATCACCAACAGGACCACCAGAATTGTCAGACCGCTAAGTATCATGTCGCCCAGATAAGGCAAAAGCCATACGTAGGCGACGGAGACCGCTAGGACGACCAGCACACGAAGCAAACCCTTGCCAGCCGGCCAGTCGCTGCTGATTCCTTCCTGGCCTCGACCGCGGGCAGCCTCGAGGGCAGAGGCCAGGCTTGCACCCAAAGCGACCAGCCCAACGAGCAGCGGATACAGCCCAGGGCCGGGCGAGACGATTGTACCCAGCTGGTAGTGGCGATCCTCGGCCAAGTAGACGACCGCTGTCACCGCAGTAACGACGGGGAAGATCATCAGAGGTACGCGTCGGGCCATAGCTGTCAAATCCTCTCTCGGACCAGGATCCTGAAGCCGATGCAGCCTATGGCACCCTAACCCCGTTCTTCACCTCGGTGCCTTAGGAACATGTTGCGATTTGCTTGGGTACTGCTTAGAGTTTGGTAAGTACCCGTTTCATCATGGTCGATGCACGGAGATACACCTAACTCGGTGAAGCCGGAAGGTGTCTTTTTGGACAGGGATGACCCCGTCGCTACCCCCACGAGGGCGGTCCGCCAGAATGCCAAACCGATCGCCCGGAAACCTCGCCTGGAATCGAGTTCGTACGGTGGGGTGCCCTTCGCAAGGAAGGTCGCATTCGAACTATCCTCCAGCAGCGAGGTAGTAAGAAACCATCTCACAATGCTCCCGGCAGGCTCTGAGACCTTGCAAGGGGCGCGTACGCGAGTTCTGAGATAGCTACTAAGCTAATCTCGCGGCTTGGCAGCAGTCTGCCGGGCCGTCGGGGAGGCCCCGCCTTACTGGTATGCCCATCGGCATCCTTTCTTGCAGGGGTCCCACCGACAGCATCAGTCCCATCCGCAGCCAGGTATCACCCTGCTGGTATCCTCCGGCTGGCCTAGCTCCCGGCCTCGATTTTCTGGAGCAAGGGCCCGATACTTTTCTCATTCTTGGTCCAGAAGGTCGAGAACTGATCCGGGTCCATGTAGTCAGGCGTGATGCCCGACTTCTTGGCCCCAGCCGTGAAATCGTCGCTCGCCACGGCCGTCTTGATATCATTGGACAAGGTGGCCACGATGTCCTTCGGGGTACCGGCGGGAACGACAACGCCCATCACTGAACTGAGGCTGACATTGTAGCCTTGCTCCTGGAAGTTCTTGACGCTGGGAAGGAATCGGGTCGAGCCCGACTCAGTTGTCGCCAGTACGGTCATCTTACCGGCCTTGGACTGAGCAACCGCCTGAGGCATGGCTATTGTAGCCACGTCGACGTGTCCGCCCAGCAGAGCTGGCACCGTTTCTCCCGCACCGTTGTACATGACAAAGTCCAGTTTCACGCCAGCGGCATCCTGGAAGAGGCGAGCCAGCAAGTCGGCGCTGCTCAAGGCGCCGCTGTCGCCCAACTTGATCTTCCCTGGGTTAGCCTTGGCCGCATCAACTAGATCCTTCAAGGTCTTGTAGGGGGAGCCCGCCTTCACGACCAACGCTTCGTCCGAGGTGCCGAAAGCCGCCACTGGCTCGAAGCTCTTCATATTGTAGGTCGCCTTGTGTTTAGGATCTAGGTAGCTGGTTAGGATCGGGGGAAATGACGCTTCCCCCAAGGTGTAGCCATCCGGCTTGGCCTGAGCTTCGTCTGTCATGGCGACCTGAGAGGAAGCTCCAGGCTTGTCGACGACCTCGACGGATGTACCGAGTTCTTTCGAGAGCGGCGCGGCAACCAGACGCGCGGCGATGTCCGTGAGGCCGCCTGCCGCAAAGCCGCAAAGCAACTGGATTGGCCTTCCCGACGCGGGGTAACCGTTTGCCTGCGTTGATGCTGCAGGACTCTGCGCGGCGGGCGCACTGGTTGCCGCCGCTGGAGCAGCGGCTGACGCAGTTGGCTGAGCAGCCTTGGGAGCAGCTGCACTGGCGGGAGTGGGAGGAACAGAGGCAGAGGTTGGTGCGCATGCTGAAACCGAAAGGGCTGCGCCAACGACCATGACCGCCACAAGGACCAGGTAACTCTTCATTTCTGTTGTCCCTTCTGCTGAGTGATGAGATGCTTGCTGTGGCCTCTACCTGGATCGCCACGCGCGACGTTCGGCGATCCGGCGACGTAGTGCGAAGCTATCCGTTCGCTCCCAGGTCAAGCCTGCGGATCCGTGCCATGAGGGCAGCTTTTTCGGGCGTCGTTGCTCGACCTTACGAAAGTGACCTGACCTGGATTCTCAAAAGAGGTTCCCTCAACGACCCCAGCGGCCGCCAGACCTCACTGCGGAAGAACCCGACAAGACACTGATCCGTTCCGCGCTTGCCGAGTAAGCCCATGCTCCGCGGCCCCGCAAGTCAGGGACTCTGTGGAGCGAGCTCCATGTGGTGCCTCTGACGTGCCGCGCTTACATTAGGAGTCGGGCGGACGGTTTCTGTGAGGGTGGTGGCCGCGGGCCGGCGCGGCGTTCACGAGCGCGCAAGGGTTCACCTCTTGGTGCCGGCATCAGAAGCCCTATCGCTGGGCGCCGAGGTCAACACCCTGCTCGACAAGTCTCTTCTGCAACGTCCGCAGGTCCACCTGACGCGGCGAGACGCGCTCCTTGGCTGCCAGCGCGGCCGCCGCACCCGCTGCCTCGCCAGTTGCGTGGCAAAGGGGGATGCCTCTTACAGAGCCAAGCCCCATGTGGTCGACGGAGATACAACGGCCGGCTACCAACAACCCCTCCACTTTCGAAGGCACCAGGCACCGGTAAGGGATATCGTAGGAGCGTCCATCAATCGTCTCTCTCCAGTGCCCCGGATTCCCTCCAAGCTCCGCGTGAACGTTCAGTGCTCTGCCGCCCCGTGCGATGACGTCCTCGAACTTTCTTCCCTCGATGATCTCATCCGCCATCAAGACGTGATCCCCGATTATCCGTCTCGTTTCTCGAACGCCGAACTGGCTGGCGGTCTCGATGATATGGGTATTCTCGAATCCAGGGATGTACTTGCGCAGAAATTGCACGATGTCGTAAATGTACTGCCGCGAGAACATGATGGCCTCAGTGAGCTGCTTGTGGTCGGTGCCATCCAATTCGTACACCGTGTCCCAGATGTGAATGGCCTCGGACGGGTAGACTTTGCCCATCCTAATAACCTGACGAATGCTCCCCGCGCCGGGGATATGTGTCTTCGCCCGAAGAGCCACTGGGAAGTCGCCATTCTCATAGGCACGATGCACCGAGGCTCGAAGCCCGCTGATGGAGATCTGCTGGTTCCGGCGGAATATCTCCTCCCATTGCCGGATATCACCAGCGCCGCTGTCCTCGGGATGCTCCTTCAGGTACGCGATCGCGCGCTCAAAGTCCACATCGCCCGTTATAAAGGCGGTCGAGGCTGCCATCGGCCGACCGTCCTCGGGCCGCCCGAATTGGAACGAGGCACCCGCCAACGCGGCGACGTCCCCGTCTCCCGAGCAATCGATTACGACATCTGCCTTCAACAAATGTCTTCCGGATTTGTTTTCGACTACCACCCCAACTACGCGATCGCCCTCCATGGCTACGTCTGTCGCGAGGGTCTGCAGCCAGGTTTCGACTCCTGCTTCTTGGACCATCTGATCCGCCAGGAGCTTCATCAGCTCTGGATCGAAGGGAGGGCGACTGGTAGCTTCTCCTTTGCGCCCGACGGTACCCCCCATGGCCAGCAATCGGTCGTGAATTTCCTGGAAGATACCTCTGACTACTTGGTCTCCCTGGTAAAGAACAGACTGGTACGCGTTCTTGTCCTTAGCATCTATGTGAACCCTGGGCGTATGAAAACCGAGTACCAACCCGCCGGTAGAGGCTCCACCCAGGCACTCGAAGCGCTCGACGAGAAGCGTTTCGGCGCCGTTGCGCGCGGCCGAAATTGCGGCAACAAACCCGGCAGGGCCACCACCTACGACAACCACCTGCTTTTGGACTATCGACTTGAAAGAGTCGCCTCTGGCTAAACGAAACTGTGAATCAGGCATCAATTCCTCCAAGATTCCTCCAATGCTCATGCGCGTGCTCTGCGAGCCAAGTCCGTTGAGCGCTCTTCGACCTGGAACAGGCCTGGCACAGAGGTTACAGAGCAGTCCGAAGGAAGTACATAACCCTTCACCAAAGCCTCGGGATTATTGTCCCCGGGAAGTCTAATCCAAAGGATTAGGCGCTCGTCCGGATATCCGGCAAAGAGCCCCCGACGCCAAAGACTGATCAAGGATAAAGAAGATAGTAGACAGAGATGACAGGGGGAAGGATCCACCGACACCAACATTTGGAAGCTATATTTTCCGGTTCTAATGAACGCCTTGGCTCTGCTCGAACCAGAAGTCGCTTCCTAAGGCCGCGTTTCTCCGTTCCCTGAGCCCCAACTTTCGCCGAATATTGGCCACGTGAACCTTTAGGGTGTTCTCGGACATACACAGCCGCCGTGCAAAGTATTCTCGGCCAAAGTCATGATATGGCTGCCCAACGGCAGTCTGAAGATAGTAAAGGCAGAAGACGTCGATTTCGCGCCAGGTTAGCGCGTATCTCTTGCGCAACCGCGCGAGCCTGTCGATTGAGAGCAGACTCTGAGACACGTACTCGGAGAGCCGCTCGCGCAGCTTTTCGTCCATATGCCCATCGAGAAGCTCGTCGATCGCATTCTGGGCTGTCTCATCTTCCTTCTCGGCGTGCTCGAAGGTATCCTCGAGAATACGGCCTACGTAATCCTGTACGTCTACATCGGGAAACTCGAGTAGTGGAGAGAGTTGGGCGACATGCCCGGATCTCAACTCGAATCGTAGGATCTCCGACACCTGGTGCGTCTGGATGCCGTGCTTCAGGGCCTGCCCTACCAAGAAGGAAAGAGACAGCGGTTGCCACCAAGGAAAATGCCGTAGATCCAGGCGAGCCGCGATGCCCATCGCGGTCTTGAGATGCATGAGGGCACGACCGGTGTTCCCCGCATTCAACTCCAAGTTGGCCAGATGAAGATCGACGCTGGCAAGCCACTGCTCGACATCCTTCTTCTGAAGCACTTCTCTCGCCGCTGCCAGTTGAATCCTCGCTTGATCCGGCAACCCGCGAGCCTTCATGACGATGCCGAGCATGGCGCGAGAAATAGCCTGGTCGCTCGGGCTCTCGCGGTCTTCGTAGAACCTGTAGGCCTCCTGAGCCAATGACATCGCCTCCCGGAGCCGTTCTTGACGCAGTCTTAGGAAAGCCATCTCCACCAGGGCGTTATCCCCTGCCCGACGATAGCTCTCTTCCGACCGATCATAGTCCCCGGAATCCCGCAATGCATTCCCTCGAGCAAGGCTAATGGCCTGCCACAAGGTGTGACGGTTGCGCCCGCCCAGGTCCTCCGCGGCTTGCAAGGCCTCCAGCGCCATTTCCTTCTCACCACGCAGCACCAATACCGAGCCCCGTACGCACTGTACCCACGACTCCTCCATGGATCCGAGTTTATCCACATCGCACAGCTCCATCGCTCTTTCCACCGAATAGAGCGCTAGCTGTAGCATGCCCTGCCGCGCGCGCGCTTGCGCGAGGTATCGGCAAGCTCGGCTGCTTAATAGAGCCACCGTGCGGTCCTGTGGCACCTCCCCGAGTTCCTTCAACGCCATCGCGCCATGTTGCTCCGCCTTGGCCAGTTCGTCGAGTCCTGTGTTGTTGTAGCACAGGATCGTGTGAAGTTCAGCGCGCGCGACGGGATCGTCTCCTAGCGTGGCGAACATCTCCTCTGCGAGCCGAATTCCCTCGCTGTATCGCCCCAGCACGTGGTCCACAATGCCGAGCTCGTAAGTCGCCCATGCCAAGCCATGCAGATCACCTTGCTCGCCGAACAACTGCCGGGCGTGCTGCAAGAGATGCAGGGCTGAAGCGTTATCGCCGGAACGCCGCAGCGCTTTGCCGTAGAGGCCACCCAACCATGGCCGAGCACTGACGATGCGCTCGGGCGTCGTGCGGAACCAGTCCCGCACGATTTGGAGTTGCCCCCGTTCAATGTAGTCGTCGGCCGCATGTTCCACGATGTCAGCCGCAGACTCCATTTCCCCCGCCAACAGGTACTGCTCGCGCGCCTCAGCATCGTGGCCGCATTTCTCGAGAGCGCGAGCGGCTTGATGATGCAAATTGCTAACGGCACTCTGACTGGCCAGGCTCGCTTTCCGTCGCTGAAACAAGAAATCCCGGAAGAGTGGATGATAGCGAAAACAGGCTTGGCTCCAGCCTACCGAGGAGACGAAGCAACCTCTTTCTTCCAGCCGACTCAGGAACTCATTGGCTTCAGCGATTCCCACTAGCTCGTTGCAGGCGTCGACGTGAAGGAGAGTCAAAACAGAGGTGGCCAGGAGAAATGATTGCATCTCTGGCCTCTGGGCTCGGAATGCCTCCTCGGCAAGGTATTCGGCGATGGAGCTCATTCCTGCGTAGAGGTCCATTCGTCGTCCGTCGAGCTGTCTGGCATCGGACTCCCGTATGGCTCGGGCCACCATCATCAGCCCTGCCACCCACCCCTCAGTCTGACCCCTCAACGACTCCACTTGCGCACCGTCGAGGCGCAGACCGTGCAGCCCAACCAGCAGGTCTCGGGTTTCGCTCTCAGATAAAGAGAGATCTTCCTTGCCCACTTCCACGAGGTCAGCCTCAGCCCTGAGCCGGCTCAAGGAGACATGTGGCTTTTCGCGCGAACCCAGGAAGAGGTGCACATGGCGCGGCAAGAACTCGATTAGGCTACCAACGAACGAAGCCACCTGTTGGCTTCCATTCACCTTTTCGAAGTTGTCTAGAATGATGGCGAACGGCCGATCGGAGAATTGGTTGAGTTCACGAGCTAGGATGAAGGCGCGAGTTCTAATATCTTCCGGCGAGGTGATACTGAGATCTGCGGCACGAAGATGCGCGGCGACACCAGGCCGAACGCGCCGGACGGCCTCCACAAAATACCTGGCAAACCGCGACGGCTCCTGATCGGTGCGGTCGAGGGTATACCAGGCGACCGTGCACTGCGCCTTGTTGTAGAAATCACGCAGAAGAGTTGTCTTCCCATAACCTGGATCGGCTTTGATCAGGGTTACCTTTGATCGCAGGCTATCTCGGCAGAGTCTTCCGATCAACCGGCCGCGAGCTATTGACGGCTTTTGCACCGGGGGGCTCAGCCTGAAGTGTTCAAGAGGTGTAGAGTCCATGTTGGTCTACAGCTTCTTCCGTTCCAGGGCGTGCGGTTTCCCGCGGATGTACAGTGACCGGCGTGCATCTGCGAAGCCCGCTGCGGCTGCGACACTACGCCAGATAGCAGGGGACATTGTAGCGAATACGCATGCGGCGGTAGAGGGTAGTTCGCTATTTGCTCGCTGTATTCTTGCTTACTTGCCCATCGCAGTGAAAAAACCCTTACCGGTTTATCCGTAAACCCATGCCACAGTACTACTAACTCCAGTACCCGGCTCGGTTCCTTAAGAATCGATTAAGTACTGGTTAGGTATGGCTTATGATTTGCTGATGTCGATGGCCAAGTAGATTGAGCAGCGATAAAGTTCGCGTGCCAGACGTGTGCGCCTGGCACGCGTGAGTGCGCCCCACAGTCCTGCAGCTCCTGCTGGTCTCGGACGGTTCAGGCCGTATGTTTTCCCACCGGGCACACCTGGAGGCATCGCCCGTGGCAGAAGACCTCCTTGCGCCGCGTGCGGCACAGCGGCATATCGGTGCGGGACACCGGATTGAGCCATACTTCGGACTCATCGAAATCAGGCAGGAGCCGGAGGGCCTGGCCGCCGCAGCGGTCCACGCACAGGTCGCAGGCCCGGCCGAGGCAAGCCTTCTCCTGTAGGAGTGGCGAAACTTCCAGAGGAGCCTGGGTGATCACCGAGTTGAAGCGTACCCTGGGCCCGTAATCGGGAGTGACCACCACGTTGTTGAGACCGAACTCCCCTAAGCCAGCCCGCACCGCGGCGTGGCGCTGGGAAAAGAGACCCATCCATCCCGGCACCATATCCTGATAGGACCTGTAGGTATGGCCGTAGGTGGCGGGGAAAAGCATGGAGCGGTAGCCCTTGGCCTGAAGAAAAAGGGCGATGCTGTGGGCCACCTGGTTGAGCCGGTCGTTGATAAAGTTGTAGTTGACCTCGACGTACAGGTAGTCCTGGAGCACAGGCTTGCGGATGTCCGGGCCCAGGACCTCGGAGTCCTGGAATAGTTCATCCCAGTCGGTGACCTGCTCTACCTGAGGGATGCCGAGGGAGATCACTGTTTGGGCGCCTTTGACGATCTCCGCGGGGTGATGACCTCGTGGCGCTCCCTCGAACCGGTCCACGCCAGCCACCCCGAAGAGATATGCGCCCTCTCGCAGGGCGAGTTCCCGGACCTCTTCTGTCAGAACCGCAAACGCGGCGGCCATAGCTCGTTGCTCCTCCTCTGTCATTGATGCTGCTCCTCTTATGGCGGCCCGCCAAGGGGGGTGTGCTCCACTCGGCCCACTGGCGCACGGTGAGCGAAATCGCGCACAGATGCTGTGCCGCAACTCTTCCCGGCCCCGGCAGTTCATCATAATGTGTGGGATGCAGAGTGTACATACCCTGCACCGTGTTAACCAAATGAAAATGTTACTAACACTAATCCTACAGCTGCACATATTCAGGTTGGATCTGACAGTGATGGAGCGGCTTCGGCCCCTGCTCCCACCACAGAAACCGAAGACTGGCCGTCCGGCCAAAGACCATCGGCAAGTCCTGAACGCCATCCTGTGGATCCTTTGCACTGGGGTTCCATGACGGGACCTTCCCAAGCGGCACGGACCGTGGCGGACAGTGGCCACCAGCTTCTACCGCTGGCGCAAGGCCGGGGTGTGGGATCGTATTTTGGCAGCGGTGCAGCAACTGGCTGATTGTGAGGGCCGGATCGACTGGGACATTCACTATGTAGATGGCACGGTAGTGCGAGACCACCAGCACGCAGCTGGGGCGAAAAAGGGGACCCGGCGAACGATGAAGCTCTAGGTGAGAGCCAGGGGGGGTTCAGCACCGAGGTCCACGTGCGGGCCGAAGGCAAGGGCAAGCTGATGGCCCTAGTGCTCACCCCGGGCCAGCAGCACGAGTCCACGGTCTTTGAGCCGCTGATGGGGCAGAGGGCCGTTCGGCGAGCAGGCCGCGGCAGACCGAAGCAGCGCCCCAAGCGAGTAGCCGACGACAAGGGATACAGCAGCCGGAGGAACCGGCGGTGCTGCCGACGACGAGGTATTCGGATCACCATCCCGCAGCGCCAGAATGAGACTCGCACAGGGCCTCTTGATCGGACGATCTACCGAACTCGCAACCGAGTGGAAGGGATGATCAAACGGTTCAAGCGGTTCGGGAACTGCAGCGTTTGCAGCGTTGCGAGGTTGGGAAGAGGGTTAGATAGTTCCCCTCCCCCATTCCCCTGCAAACATCTTGCTAACAAACGTATTAACACCAACTGGTATAAGCTGTGAATGATGTCCTGTTCTGGCGCCTAAGACGCGCACAGAACGGGACAAACCGGACTGATTAACACGCTTAGGACACTACTAGCCGTCCTCCTAAACCGTGTGTCGGCTGTTCGAGTCAGCCCAGGGGTACCACGAGCCGTAGGGGTCTGGGGCGCATCCAGACCCCATATTGGTGTCCTGGACACGCCTGTCCCCGCGGGCGATGACATATCGCGGCAGCCGTGCAGCAGTCGCCTGCTCGTCCATCCTGTCCATTGCGTCTGCGGCAGTCCACCAAAATACCGCACGCCGTCACGTCTCCTCAGGCGGGAACTAGAGAAGGTGCCGTAGCGCCCCCATGAGCAACAGCGTCAGTCTCGGTAGCCAGCATCGTGGCCTCCATCATCTCATCTACCTCGGTCTCTGGGGAACCGGAACCATCAGACCGCAGGTGGGGACTACGGTGCTCGGTGAAGGGCGCCGCTCCGGCGCATCCAGTAGCCAGAGTGCTTGCTCGCCGTGCCGGGCCATTCGATAATGCCGGAAGTACGAGAGAACGAACAGATCCGGGGAGGAGAAGTTGGGCACAGACGAATCGTTCCGTGGCCTGCAGTACGAACTATCACGGTTCATTGGTGATGAGGAGCGCCGCACCAGGGTAATGGGACTGGCGACTCATCTGGCCGACGTAGATATCAGCTATCTCGATAACGAAGCACTGCAGGATCTGGAGAGCCTTGCGATCGCCCTTATCGCGGCAGCCCGAAAGGAAACCTTGAGTCGGGACGGCTGGAAGCACGAGGGAGGATGGGGCGGACCCGGCGCACCAGGTGCCAGGGCTGGCGGGGAGTCCCTGGAACAGAAGAACTACTCATTTCTGGACCACACTCGTCGCTGGGTACATGAAGAGGATGAGCGAGTCATCTACACCTCGGAGCCCTATGGCATCA
>JAJYKO010001110.1 GCA_021788565.1 Chloroflexota bacterium | reverse complement strand
TAAAGGTTAATCGCCATTAGCTGATAGCATGGGGGCCGCCGCTTCGGCCGGAGTCACGCGGGCCGCATGTGATCACAGGCCCACCACCAGGGGCGCGGTGAGGTTGCGGATCGTCCTGATCATGCTCAGGGCCGCGAGGCGCCCGGTCTTCGGCGACGTTTCTGAGGGGATGTTGCCGATGACTATCCGCACCTCCCCGAAGTAGCCCCTGGCTGTGATCTCGTGGGTGTTGTGACGCACGCCGGGGTCCGCGTATACCCGGGACTGCGTCCTGTCCATGCCAATGCCGGCCAGGGCCAGGGCCGCCTGAACGTTTACGTTCTGCGGATAGAGCCTGGCGGCCTCTCGAGCGTGACCGGAGTAGAGGCAAACCGGCTCGGCGACACTCTCCAGGTCGATTTGTTGCTCCGCCACGGTGCCTTTCCACGCCAGGGGAGGCTTCCTCGTAGTGATGGTGACCTCTTCCAGCCCTCCGAGGGCCGCCGCCGCTATGGCGTCCAGTCCTCCGATGGCGCCCGACGGAATCAGGACGCGCCTTCCAGCCGTGAGGGCCGCTTCTCTGACGCTGGACAGCAGAGCCTCGTCGGCGAATGCGCCGGCACTGATGGTTAGTAGGTCCCTGCCAGACTCCAGGCACCTCACGGCGTACCGGCGCACCGCCTCGTGTCCGGCGGCCTCCGCCACGAGATCCATCTCCCGAGAGAAGAATTCTTCGGGATCCTCGGTGAACTTCCAGGGATAGAGGGCCGCGTCCGAGGAATACTTCTGGGGATTCCTGACCAGGACCGCCATGATCGTGGTATCGCCGGCCGTGCCCTCCTGGACCGCCTGGGCAACTGCCCTGCCTATTGTGCCAAAGCCGATGAGGCCAATGCGGATTGCCATCATGCCTCCTCCAGGCCAGTTTTCCTCATGCGTTGGCGGTGTTCCTATTGGCAGGTTAGCACTGGAGCCCACGCGAGACAACATGACGGCCCGACCAGCAGCTTCGCAGCGGACTAAGCGAGGACGCACATGGTTTCGCCTTGCTATAATGAGGCCGCTACATTTCGCTCAAAGGGAGGCTGCGATGGATACCCTCGGTTTTCTGAAAGTCATGGTCATCGAAGAGAAGGGGGCGCGGGAGAAGTACCAACTCGCGGCCGACATGGCAGAGGACCCGCAGACGCGGGAGATGTTCGAGAAGCTTCGAGATGAGGAAGAGTTTCACGTCAGCTTCCTGGAGGGCGAGTACGATCGCCTGCTGAAGCTCCACGCCCGCTAGCTGGTAGTTCCATTCGCTGGCATGTTTCGTGCGCAGTTAGCAGTGAGCTTATCGTCCGCTTAAGAGAAACCGTCCTGTGAGGGAGGTGATGCGGGCCGTATGCACATTGTTGATCGCCTCGACTGGGTCGCTCGGCTGGGTCGCCTCCACCGAGCGACCCATTGCTTTATTCCCGCCCTATCCTTCTACATCCTGTATATTCTGTTCGGTCGCGTGGTGGCCTCAGTATTGCCTTGTTTGCTCGTAGAAACCCTGGGGAGAAGCGGATGTCGCGGAGACTGCGCCCGATAGAGATAGCCGAAGGAGCGCTGCTGGCCGACATCGCCATCGTCTTCCAGCTACTGGCTCTCTACATGCCCTATCTGGACATCATCTTCCGTATGCTGACTCCTGTCGTGTTTGCCGTGCTGGTCCTTCGGCGCGGCCTGTACGTCGGAGTGATGGGCGCGGCCGTCACCGTCTTCGTCGTGGGGGTGATGACCGGCTTTCACCTCGTCGTGCCGATGACCCTCACGTGCGGGGCAGGGGTGTACCTCGGCGTGACCATGAAACGACAGGTGCCCTGGCCGGCCATCCTGCTGGTGGGAACGACCGGCTCCGCCATCGCCGTCTATGCCACAGTGTTCGTCACCTCCTTCCTGCTCGGGCTGCCCCTGGTCGAGATCCTCGCGGCCCTCCAGAAAAGCTACGCCACGGCAGTCTCCGTCATAGGTTTCGTTGCCTCCCAAACAGGTCTGGCCGGCTGGTGGCGGGGTGAGGTGTATCCGGCCGTGGACTCGGCGGCGAGGCTCGCCTTCGCATACTGGTGGATATTCTACCTGGCCGCTCTGTGGCTGGTGCTCTTGCCGATAGTGATCGCCGTCTACGCCTTCACCAATGCCCTGGTGCGGCTCCTCGGCTACGAAGTCGCACCCTTCCCTGGCCGCGCCGTGAGCAGGCTCGCCGTCAGGGCCAGGCTCTTCGCCCTTCGCGAAGGCATCAAGCGGGGCCTGATACGGCGGGGGACGGCGACGTGAGCCCTGCCCCTTTGATCAATGTTCAGGACGTCTACTACTCCTACCCCGGTAAGGATCTCCTCGCCGGCCATCCCGCGCTACGGGGCGTGAGCCTGCGAGTGGAGGAGGGGGAGTACCTCGCATTGCTCGGGCACAACGGCAGCGGCAAGTCCACTCTGGCGCGCCACTGCAACGCCCTGCTCACTCCCGACAGCGGCAGGGTGCTCGTGACTGGGCTGGACACACGCGACTCGGCGAACCGGCGCGCCATCCGCGACGCGGTAGGGATGATCTTCCACAACCCCGACAACCAGATCATCGCCACGGTGGTCGAGGACGACGTCGCATGGGCACTGGCCATGCGCGGCATGCCGGCCGTGCTCATCCGGGAG
>JAJYKO010001109.1 GCA_021788565.1 Chloroflexota bacterium | reverse complement strand
AGACGTTCCTCAGGCTGAATGCCGAGATGGGCATCACCGTGGCCTTCGTCACCCACGAGCCGGACATAGCGGCCCATACCAGGAGGATCATCCACATCAGGGATGGGCAGATCCATTCAGACGAGATAGTGCCCGAGGACAAGCGAAACCCTGCCGCCCTTGAGATCCTCGCGAGGCTGCGAAAGGAAACAGACGGGAGAGCGAGTGAGGGACAGAGCGAGGATCGAGCAGACGAGAAGGCGGAGTTGGCGGGCGTCGGAGGTGAGACATGAACTTGACTGAAACCTTCCGAGTCGCGCTCCAGAGTCTTACATCGAACAAGATGCGCTCGGCGCTGACCATGCTGGGTATGATCATAGGGGTGGGAGCTGTCATAGCGCTTATGGCAGTGGGCCAGGGCGCCCAGGCTTCGATCGACCAGCAGATCAATGGCATGGGAAGTAACCTGCTGTTCATCACGCCCGGCGCCAGCCAGACTGGAGGCGTCCGCACCGCGGCCGGGACCGCGCCCACCCTCACCTATGAAGATGCTCAGGCCATCGGTGCTCCGGGGGCCATCCCCGAAGTGACGGACGTGGCCCCTGAGTCGGACTCCTTCGCCCAGGTGATAGTGGGAGGAAACAACATTAACACGCGTATAGCGGGCGTTACCCCCGACTACGAGAACGTGCGGAACTGGGGTGTGTCGGACGGAGAGTTCATTACCCAGGCTCAGGTGGACGGCGCGTCGCCAGTGGCGCTGCTGGGAAGCAACGTCGCGGCCGAGCTGTTCCCCGACGGCAACGCGGTGGGACAGACCATCAGCCTCGGGTTTCGCAACAACCAGAGGCTGAACGTCCAGGTGGTGGGACTGCTTCAGTCCAAAGGGTCGCAAGCGCTGGGCAACCAGGATGACCAGATCCTGATCCCAATTACGACGCTTCTAAAGAGGGTGCAATCACAGCTAACGCCCACGGGTGGACACATCGTCAACACGATCTACGTGCAGCTGACGAGCTCGGACCAGAACGTGATGAATGCGGCGGTGCAGCAGATCGGAGCCCTCCTGGACCAGCGCCATCACGTCGTCCAGGATGACTTCACCATCCAGAGCCAGTCCGACCTCCTCGCAACGGCTAACCAGGTCACTGGGGTAATGACCATGCTCCTCGGTGCCATCGCCGGCATCTCCCTCGTGGTTGGCGGGATCGGTATCATGAACATCATGCTGGTATCGGTGACCGAGCGGACCAGGGAGATAGGCATCCGCAAAGCCATCGGGGCCAAGAAGAGGGATATTCTCGTGCAGTTCCTCGTCGAGGCAATAGTGGTCAGCGTGATTGGAGGTGCCATTGGGGTTGCGGTAGGCTCCGGGCTCGCCCACTTCATGAGCGGCATAAACTTCGGCGGCCAGACCATCCAGGCGGTGGTGTCGCCGAGTTCGGTGGTGCTCGCGTTCGGTGTCTCCGCGGCCATCGGGATTTTCTTTGGGATCTACCCGGCCAACCGGGCGGCATCCCTCAACCCGATTGAGGCGCTGCGGTATGAGTAGGGCGGTCCAGGTCTAAGGAGTTGAGAGCGGGGCGTCATTCGTCCCGCGACTCCGCTGGACCGTTCCTCCGAGCGGTAGAAGGTGGGCTTTCTCGTCGAGGTTTTCCGTCATTGCAATTGGATAGCCAGTTGGGGTGTTGGGATAGTCTCAGCCTTTTATTCCCCACCATGCCTGTGGGATAATAACCGCCGGTAAGAGGGCGCAGATCGGGAACATGCCTGGCAGGACCCGATGCTCCGCGTGCCGCGAAGACTGCAGCCGGTGGTGAGGTTTAATTTCTATGCCCCGCAGGCGAAACCAGCGCGCTAGCACCCCAGTCGTCACTGAGCTCCCGGTGATTCCAGTCAGGGAAACCGTCCTGTTCCCCCACATGATGAGCCCGCTATTCGTGGACAGGGACCGCTCCCTCCGCGCAATAGAGGAAGCGATGGCTCACGACCACACCGTCCTCATTGTGGCGCAGAGAAACTCCGATCTCCAGCGTCCAGGTGCTGAGGACCTTCACGAGATCGGCACAGAAGCCGTTATTGCTCGCGTCCTCAGGATGCCAGAGGGAACTACCAGCGTCCTTGTTCAGGGTCAACGGAGAATGAGGATCCTTGGGATTCCTCTCGACGACCCATATATCGTTGCACAAGTGACCCCAGTGGAAGAGCACCCGGTCACCGCGGAGCTCGGCGGCTATACCAGGGAGACCATGATGAGGGCCGCTCTCGCTCTCTTCGAGAAATGCATCAAGCTGAGCCCAGCGCTACCTGAGGATGCCTACGTTGCCGCAATGAACGTCGATGAGCCGGGCTGGCTCGCCGACCTTATCGCCTCTACCATCGAGATCTCTGTTTCCGAGCGGCAGGAACTGATGGAGATCCTCGATCCCATGGTGCGCCTCCAGAAAGTCAGCGTCCTCCTGGCGAAGGAGTTGAGCGTCCTTGAGCTCGAGGACAAGATCCACTCACAGGTCCAGAACGAAGTGGATAAGTCCCAGCGCGAGTACTTTCTCAGGGAACAGATCAAGGCTATCCAACAGGAGCTCGGCGAAAGCGACATGTTCTCGAGGGATACCGCCGATCTCAAGGAGAAGATCGCCTCTGCCGGTATGCCTCAGGAGGTAACCCGCAAG
>JAJYKO010001108.1 GCA_021788565.1 Chloroflexota bacterium | reverse complement strand
CCAGCAGCAGCGCAGCGGCCGCGGCTCCCGCCAGAAGCTGCATTCGGTAGAATGGTAGCAAAAGGAAGCCGTAGAAGCCGTCTGACAGATAGGCAGCTCCAAGGAACAGCACGCCCGCGATGACCGGCGGCCCCGCGCCCCACGCCACGGCGACCCGCAAGCGCCCGCTGAGTCCCGACCATCTCGAGACGTCTACCCAGTAGCGCCACCACCGCGGCCCCGCCACCAGAAAGGTGGCGACGAATAGCAGTGCCCACTCCCGATCGGCCTGCCAGGGGATGGCTCGCCCAGCGACGAGAACGGCAAGCGCCCAGGAGGTCAGGAGGGCAGATAAGAGGGCAAGCGGTATCGCGGCCGCGGGCTTCTCACGCAAGAACACGGTAGCTGGCACCTCTCAACAGTGTTGCCTGGGGGAGGGGGGACTGCCAGTCTGGGAGTATAGCGCGGACCCCCGACTTTACGCTACAGGCTGCTCATGGTAGTATGCACCCCGGAAACGCGTCTAAAGAATACAAGAGGGAGCGTACCCCGACGAACTCCGCTTCTCACCTGCTCAGCTACCGAGACCTCTTCTCTAACCTGGTCATCCGCGATCTGAAGGTCCGATACAAGAAGTCGGCCCTAGGCTTCGTCTGGTCGCTGCTGAACCCGCTCATGATGATGGTGGTGTTCACCGTCGTGTTCACCATCCTCACCTCGCCCAACATCGAGAACTTCCCGGTGTTCGTGCTGACCGGCCTGATGGCGTGGAACTTCTTCGCCAACACCGTCACGGGCGCGACCGGCACCATCGTCGGCAACTCCACCCTGATCAACAAGGTGTACTTCCCACGGGAGCTGCTGCCCGCGTCGCTGGTGTTTTCCAATCTGATCAACTTCCTTCTGACCCTGGTAGTGCTGTTCGGGTTCATAGTGGCGTTCAAGATCCCGCTCACGGGCATGGTGCTGTGGCTGCCGCTGATCATACTGATCGAGCTGATGCTGGCGCTCGGGGTCGCGCTGATCGTCTCGGCGATAAACGTCTTCTACAGGGACGTCTCGATGCTGGTGGAGGTGGGCATAACCGCCTGGTTCTTCCTGACGCCCATCTTCTACCAGTTGGAGCGCATCCCAAACATGGTGGTCATGGGGATGGACGTCTGGAGGTGGGTGTACGTCCTGAACCCGATGGCCTCCATCATCACGGATTACCGCTACACCCTGCTGTACGGCCTGCCGCCGATCAAGCACACCCTGTTCGCGCTGGGCGAGGCCGGGTTCACGCTGGCGGTGGGGTACTGGCTGTTCCGGATCCTCTCGCCCAGGTTCAGCGAAGAACTATAGCTGTTAGCAGTCAGCCATCAGCCGTCAGCCTGGTGCTGATAGCTACTAGCTGAGAGCTACTAGGAGACACGACCATAGCTGCCGCGGTTTCGTTTAGCGGGATCTCGAAGAAATTCATCATAGACCGCAACAAGAGCCACACCTTCCAGGAGGTGATGGTCAACCTGCTGCGGCGCAAGTCCGATAGGGAGCAGTTCTGGGCGCTGCGCGACGTCTCCTTCGAGGTGCCGGTTGGTCAGACCGTCGGCATCATAGGGAACAACGGCTCGGGCAAGAGCACCGCCCTCAAGCTGATCTCCGGCATCATCAGGCCCACGGCGGGCACCCTCGCCGTCAACGGGCGCGTCTCCGCGCTCCTGGAGCTGGGCGCGGGCTTCCACCCGGACCTCACCGGCCGCGAGAACGTCTTCCTGGCCGGCACCATCCTGGGCATGCGCCAGGGCGAGATGAAGAGACGCTTCGACGAGATCGTCGACTTCTCGGAGATGGAGCAGTTCATCGACACGCCCGTCAAGCACTACTCCTCCGGCATGTACATGCGGCTGGCCTTCGCCGTGGCGACCAGCGTGGATCCGGACATCCTGCTGGTGGACGAGGTGCTCGCCGTCGGGGACAGCTCCTTCCAGAAGAAGTGCTACGACCGGATACGTTCATTCCAGAAGGCGGGCCGGACGATCGTGATCGTCTCCCACGACCTCGCGTCGGTCACCGAGACCTGCTCCACCATCGTGTGGCTTCACAAGGGGAGCGTGCGGCAGATCGGCACGTCGAACCAGGTGGTGACCGACTACCTGGAGTTCACCAGCGCCCACGGCCGCTCCCTATCGGAGGAGGCCCCAACACCAGGGGATCTGACGGCCGAGCGCCCCGTGCGGATCACCAAGGTGGACGTGCTGGGCTCCGAGGGCACACCACGGTTCCTCTTCAGGACAGGCGAGGAGCTGGTGGTCTCCATCGGCTACATAGCCTCGGAGCTGGCCCACAAGGCCGGTTTCGGGGTGACGGTGGTGCGCTCCGACGGCACCTACTGCTACGCGACCAACACCCAGGGCGACATCGAGAGGGGAGTGGTGCTGAAAACGGAGGGGGAGGTGCGGGTATCCTTCAACCCGCTGACGCTGCTGCCCGGCACCTTCTTCATCCACGCCACCGTCTTCGAGCGGCGCACCCACGCCCACTACGACTTCCGCGAGCACGCCGCCATGTTCAAGGTGCGCTCCGACCTCGCCGACCACGGCATCTGCATCCTCCCCCACGAGTGGCAGACAGGGGTGGGGTTCCCCGACGGCCTGTCCCGCGGCAACACGCACCAGCCCGCCGAGCCGGACCC
>JAJYKO010001107.1 GCA_021788565.1 Chloroflexota bacterium | reverse complement strand
ACAACCCCCAGGATTTCGCCGACTTCATCTCCGCTCTAGTGCACCGATACAGCTATGGGGGCGCGACGGGCCGCATACACGCCATCGAGGTGTGGAACGAGCCAAACCTCTCCCGGGAATGGGGTGAAAATACTCCCAACGCGGCGGGGTACGTCCAGTTGCTGAAGGCCGCCTACCAGGCAGCCAAGGCCGCGGATCCCAACATCACTGTGCTGACGGCCGGTCTTTCTCCCACCGGTACCTACGACAGCACAGCAATCCCTGACATGGTCTACCTCCAGCAGATGTACGACGCTGGAGTTAAGGGCTTCTTCGACGTCTACAGCATCCACGCGGCGGGGTACAAGGCATCCCCGGAAACCAGCCCCGCGGAAGCCGCGGCTAACCCTGCCCTCGGTGGCAACGCGGTCTTCTGCTTCAGGCACGCCGAGCAGCTGCAGGCCGTCCTGGCCAAGAACGGGGACGGTGGCAAGCAGGTGTGGATCACCGAGTTCGGCTGGACCAGCGACACCATACACCCGGCGTACTCCTGGTTCGAGGTCAGCCAGCAGACCAAGGCAGATTACCTGGTGAGGGCCTTCCAGTGGGCACACAACAACTGGCCCTGGTGCGGAGCGATGATGGTGTGGAATCTGCCGGAGCCGGACTGGACGCCGGCCGACGAGCAGTACTGGTGGTCTATCGCCTACCCCAACGGCACCAATCTTCCGGCCTACATTCAGCTGAGCCAGGCCAGGTATAGCGGACAACTTCCATAAGAGACTGACTCTGCCGTCTTCCAAGGTAGACCGCAAGGCATGCTGTGCTTCCAATAAGGTGCAGGAAACATGCACTCTGGAAAACCATACGAATTGATTGACATATGGCTACTTTCATGATGAAATGCTTTACATGTAACTAGAGTTGTCGGATTGGCTAGATGCAATCCTGGCTCTTTGTCTTGTGTAAAGTGCACCCCGGGGCCAGCCCAATCTCCCAGCATGCTGCCCGCTGTTGCACACTCGCCTGCCATCCACCATCTACTGGTTGAACACGTCCCATCATCCACACCGTGGTTTCAGAGGTCAGCTCGCAGCAGAGGAGGGGAGCAGCCGCACACACAGCACAGTCGAGGCCTCGATCAGCACGTCTGACGTTGGCCAATTGGACGAAGGTCAGCACAACGTCGGGCGGGCAGACGGTTCTATCGAGGCGGGGGTAGGCGCCCACCGGTACTCTCAGGTGACCAGCTCTGAGCGAAATCGTGAGGAGGAGAAATGAAGCGCAAAAGGACCCTGATCTGGCTTCCTATCGTCGCGATCCTGTTCACACTGCTCGCTGCTTGCGCCTCGTCCACACCGCAAGCCCAACCAGCCGCGGCCCCACCGGGGGGACAGCCAGCCGCGGCTCAGCCAACCGCCGGCTCGGCCGCTGCTCAGCCCGCGGCCGGCGGCAAGGTGATCAAGATCTACGCAAGTTGGCCGATGCAGGGGACCATGATCCCCGAGGGCACGGCGATGCTCAACGCGGCGAAGATGGCGCTGAACGAGGTGAACAGCCAGGTAGGCGGGTACACCATCCAGATGGTGTTCGTGGATGACGCATCCCCCACAACCGGTTCCTGGGACGGGCAGGTCGAGTCGAACAACGCCCAGAAGGCGATCGCCGATGATCAGGCCCTGGTTTACTTCGGAACCTACAACTCCGGCGCAGCCAAGATCTCCATGCCTCTGACCAACCAGGCCGGCATGGCCCAGATTACGCCAGCGAACTCGTACCCCGGTCTCACCAAAACCGGATACGAGGCAGGTGAGCCTGGGATATACCGTCCGACTGGTAAAGTCAACTACTTCCGCACCTTCGGCGCCGACGATCTGCAGGGGTCGGCTGGTGCCGCCTGGGCGAAGTGCCTGGGCTTCAAGAAGGTCTACATCCTGGACGACCGTCAGGTATACGGCAAGGGGCTCGCGGACGTATTTGAGAAGGCCGCCAAGCAGGATGGCCTAACCGTACTCGGCCATGAAGGGGTCGAGTCGGTCAACATCGACTTCCGCGCATTGCTGACTAAGGTCAAGGCGTCGGGCGCCGACCTGGTCTACGCCGGCATTCTGTCCGACTCCGGAGGTCCTCAGATCGCCCAGCAGATGGACTCGCTGGGTCTATTCAAGGCCGGCGTGAAGTTCATGTCTGACGATGCAATGTACTCCGAGGCCGTCCCGAAGGCCGTGAGCCCTGAGGTGCTCAACGGCAACCTGTACGTCACTTTCGGCAGCCCCTCGCTGGATCAGCTGCCCACCAAGACCGGCCAGAACTTCGTCAAGAACTACAGGGCGAAGTACAACAGCGACCCTATAGGCTGGTCGATTTACTCCTACAACGCGATGCTGGTGATCCTGGACTCGATCAAGCGCGCGGCTCCGCAGATCGACGCGGCCAAGGACGTGGCCGGAAAGCGCGCCGCCGTACTCACCGCGATGGCAGCTACTAAGGACCTGGAGGGCGTTGCCGGTCCCATTACCTTCGACCAGAACGGCGACCCCACTCAGGCCCTCTTCTCCGGCTTCCTGTTCAAGGACGGGAAGTACGCCTGGCAGCGAAACATCAGCGGCGGTATGCAGTGCCAACAATAGTCTGACTCGGGCTGGTCCTGCCCTGGCGACGGCAGGCTTACCGTCG
>JAJYKO010001106.1 GCA_021788565.1 Chloroflexota bacterium | reverse complement strand
ACATCGTACCCGGAACAGGCGCGCGCGTCCAGCATCGGTTGTCCGGTCGCGCATGGATGCCTGGATTGTCAGGAGGTGCTACTATGCAGCCACTGAACCGCTCAACTAGGGTCGTTATGGCCCAAAGAATTGGAGGAAAACCGTGTACTACGAGCTGCGCATCTACGAGGCTGTACCTGGCCGGATGAAGAACGTCGTCGACAGGTTCAGCAACGTGACCATGGGTTACTTCAAGAAGCACGGCATCAAAGCCACGCTGTTCCTGGAGCCCGTGATCGGAACCAGCAACCAGCTGGTCTACCTGGTGGAATGGAATAGCCTGGCGGAGAGAGAGACCAGGTGGGAGGCGTTCTCGGCTGACCCCGGATGGATCGCCGCCAGGGCGGAGAGTGAGAAAGACGGCCCCATCGTGGCCCGATTCACCAACACGATCCTGCGGGAGGTCCCCAGCATTATGTCCGTGGTGAAGGGATAGCGAACGGGGAGAGTGGGAGATTGTCTCCCGCTCTCCCCGTCTCCCACTCTCCCACTCCCTACGTATCCTACTCGATCGGTCCAGTCAGGATCGCTGTGATCCTTTCACCAGCGAGGCGCTTCTGGCCCGGGGCGAATATCAGCAGCGCGTTAGCGCCTACCATGGAGAGCAGCCTGCCCGATGCCTGCAGCCCGGTGGTGACCGCGTGCAGCTCCAGGCCGTCCCAGCGGACCACCGCCCTCTGAAACTCCGAGCGATCGGGCGCGGGCGTGACATCGTGATCCATCACAACCTCCACTCGCGGCCTCGTGACTCGCGAATGGCCCTGCATTTTCAGCAGTGATGGCCGCACGAACAGCTCAAACGTCACCAGTGACGACACGGGAAATCCGGGAAGCCCAAATGCTATCTTTTCGCCCACAGTGGCAAAGGTGAACGGCTTCCCTGGCTTAACCGAGACACGCCCAAAGTGTACCGTGCCCATCTCCTCCAGGATTCCCTTCACCAGATCTTTCACCCCCATGGAAACGCCGCCGGAGGTGATCACCACGTCAGCCACTTCCAGGCCGGTGCGAATCCTCTCCCGCTGGTCCGAGCGCACGTCCTTCACCATACCGAGCGTGAGCGCCACCGCCCCTGCCGCTTCCACCGCTGCGATCACGGCGTAGCGGTTGCTGTCCCGAATCTTGGCAGGGCCGGCTTCCTCCCATGGCTCGACGAGCTCGTCACCCGTTGATAGGACGGCGACCCTGGGCTTACGGAACACCGTGACGCCTTTCTGTCCCATTGCGGCCAGCAGCCCGATCTCGGGCGCTCTCAGTACAGTTCCAGCTGGCAGCACCAGTTGGCCGTTTCTGACGTCTTGTCCCGCGCGCTGCACGTTCTCACCGGGCCGCACCGATCGAGTCAGGGTGATCTGACCCGCCAGCTCCTCCACGAACTCCACCATCACGACAGCGTCGGCTCCGGGGGCCACCGGTGCGCCGGTCATCGTCCGGACCGCGGTCCCTGGCACTACAGTCACCTCCCGCGCATCGCCCGCGGTCACCTCCGCCAGCACCCGCCTGGTCGGGGCCGGATCGTTCGCGATCACCGCGTATCCGTCCACGGAGGAGGCGGGGAATGGAGGCATATCAGCGGGCGCGACCAGGTCCGCGCCCAGGACTCGACCTCGAGCCTCGGGCAGGAGAATAGTCTCGGTCCCAAGCACCGGCGTGTGCTTAAGCACAGTTTCCAGAGCCACCTCGGCGCTGACCATCTCGTATTTCGATTCAACCATCTATTGCTCCTCAGCCATCAGCGCTCACCCATCAATCGCAACGTCAGCACACCGCCGCGCGGAATAACTGTAGGGGTGAGAGCGGCCGCGCGTCAAGCGTCCCGGAGGGGGGCCTCACAGACCGGTTGGACCCTATTTCAAGTGAATCCAACGGCACAGAAAGTGCCAGCAAGCCACCGAACGGTTCGAAGTAAACGACGGCGGAACCACTTCAAGCCTAAACACTTCCACCGAAGGGAGAGTCATTACTATGATCGCAGATAGGATGGGAAGAGATCATCTACCCGGAGAGACCACAGGAACTTCCCAGCGGCCGGCACAACGGCTCGCCGCGCCGCTTCTCACTTTCGACCTGGACGCGGAAACGGAGCAACTGAGGCGAGAAGAGGCCTGGCAGCGCGAGGACCACAACGCCATTACCCTGGTGAAGGAATCAGACTTCAGGGTTGTCCTGGTCGCTATCAAGGCTGGGGGTAAGCTGCGGGAGCATCATTCGCCTGGACGCATCGCTATCCAGGCAATTAGCGGCTATCTACGGCTGCATCTCCCCGACGAGACAATTGAGCTACCCGCCGGGCATCTGCTGACCCTAGACAGGCACATGGCCCATGAAGTCGAGGCAGTGGAAGAAAGCACGTTCATCCTGACCATCGCCTGGCCGGAAGAGCATCCTGCCGCGCTCTGAGCCAGCAAGGATCCGCGGACAGACTCGAACCTGGCGGGGAGGAGTGCGGCCGAGGACCGAGTCCTGTTTCACTCCGCCCCACCAGCATGGGGCTCAGGCCGCGGCGTCTTGGGGCTTTTTGGCCTCGGGAAGCCGGCCCTTGAGATCTTCCGCTTTAAAGGGACCTGGCTCGGCTATCAGCCGTCTCGCCGCGCCGACCTGCTCCCACACGTTCCAC
>JAJYKO010001105.1 GCA_021788565.1 Chloroflexota bacterium | reverse complement strand
GAGGGAATGTACATGAGGAAGTTCATGGTTCGGCCCTGCTGGTCGATGAACTGGAACTCCTGGTAGCCTCCCACTGATACGCCGAGGCTCAGCACACTTCCCTTTGGCTTCGGCACCGCGGTGGCCACGACTGGCTCTACCAGGGGCACCAGGGGACCAGGGAGCAGCGATTTGGACGGGACCAGCGTCCTGGCGAGGGACGCCGATTGAGCGGCGATCGCCACAAACTGGGGCTGCATTATCATGACCAGCAGAGAGGCAAACAGGGCAAAGGCCAATACGCCCAAAACCACCCGCTTTCCGTCCTCCAGCATGGGAGCGCCCTTCGATATGTGCTGGCCTCAGTTTACTACCAACCTTTTGCGATAGTGGGCGATTTTACACTGAATTTACGGTTCACACGGAACCCGCGGGAGGGATTGTTAACCGTCACTCCCGCGTACGCGGGAACCCACGCTTTGGGTGTCGGCGATGGATCCGCGCCTTCGCGGGGACGACTGCGGGGAGCGGGGATGACGACGAGTGACCTCTTGGCGCTGGTTTCGTCACCGCGCACACCCGAAGGCTCTGGAGAGACGGTAAGGGCGAGGCCGAACTGATGGCCTCGCCCCTCTCCAACTGCCGCAAGATGCAGACTTCTATAGACCGCCGGATTCCGATCGCATGGGGCCGCCGGAAGGCCTGCTGCCGGCGGGACCTTTGCCATCGCGTGGGCCGTGATGCATGCCCCAGTGGCCGCCGAACTGCAGGTTGCTGTTCTGGATGTCGTTGAGGATCTGCGTCTCTCTAGCCGACGTGAGCTTTCCGTCCTTCACAGCCTGATCGAGTTTCGGTTTGATCGTATTCGTGATGGCGTCCTTGACTGCCTGCTCCTTACCCTGGGCGATCTGGGCCAGGGTCTTGCCCGACTGGAGCTGGCTCTGTAGGTCCTGGGTGGTGATGCCAAGCGCCTGCGCGACGGCGTTCATTACATCGGGGCCGCCGAAGAAGCCGAAGCCTCCCCTGGGTCCATGCCCGAAGCCGAAACCAGGGCCGAGGCCGTTGGCCGGCTTGGACTTGATGTTGTTGGCCTGCTGCTGGGTTAGCTTGCCGTCCGCCACGGCCTGGTCCACGGTCTGATTTCTGGCGGTCGTGATGTCGCTGGTCAACTGGCTGGTGCTTATGCCCAGCGTCGACGCCAGCTTCTGGAGAAACAGCTGCTGATAGTTGGTGCCGCTCGGAGTCGGCGTGGGCGTCTGGGCGAAAGCGGTGCCGACCACCGCCGCGGCGGCCACCGCTCCCACAAGCCCCAGGATTACGAGAGTCTTTCGAAACGTCATACTGTCTATCTTGACCTCTCTGCCAATTGTTGTCTGGCCCCATGGCCAGGACTGGGTCGCGCGCTATCTGCCTCTGATTCTATCTCCAATATCAAAACCACCTCCCTTCAGTATCCCCGCGTAAGGCGGGCTCAACCCGACCGACGCGGGACAATGATAGAGGTGGTTTGATAAGGAATTATGGAGGAGGCGTTAAATCTCTGTTAGCGGCTTTTTACAATTGCCACATTGCGAGATCCAGGTCCCTCTACTGTGTAGTCGTTAATTCCCACTCACTGGCAAGCGTAGTCCAGGTCGTAGCTGCCGGTGTAATACTGGACCACCCCGACGCTTCCGCCGCCGAAGGAGCTGCTCGAAGAACCGCAGTACTTCGACATTGTCGCCGCGTCGCTGCCGGCCGACTCTGGAATCCAGTTGACGAGTCCAGGCTTGTAACTCTTCCCCGCGATTTTGTTCCACATGGAGGCCGTGGAGTAGATCCCAACCGTCGCTCCCTGCCCTTTGAAGTAGTCAGTGGCCCCCTGGATCACCTGGTCGTTCAGTGAAGTGGTAGGGGACCAGGAGTTGGCCGTCTCGATGTCCAGCCACCAGATGTTCGCGTTCACGCCGCTGTCACTCGCGTAGGTATAGGCGTTGGCCGCGGCGTTGTAGCCGTAATTGTACGCCTGGCAGGCCTTGTCCTTCCTGGCGCACTTGCCCTTAGGTCCGGTCAAACCGTTGGAGGCGGAGGATCCGACCGGGTAGTTGAGGTTCATGTACAGGGATGGCTGCAGGCTGTTGGCGAGCACCCAATTCTTATACTGGTCGCCAAGATAGGAGTTCGTGCTAAAGGCTTTGCCGCCGGTAACTCCCAGGATTCCGAAGGTGAACTTGGTACCCGATGGCGCCGTCGGGTAGGTGGCCTTGTTGGGATATGAGATGTCGGCACCGAAGTTCCCATTGCCAAACAAGGTGGAAGTACTCGCCAGGACGGGCAGCGCCATCAGAAACGCCAGCACCACGAACGCCGCGCTCAGCAGGAATGATAGAAGGATGGGCCGTCTATTCATGGAAGGTTCACCAGTCCTGGCACCAGTTTGTTGGCCAGGGGACTGCCGAGGCCCGTCACCAGGTCGTAGCCAGACCCAGCCTGGTACCCGCCGTTGCTGCCGCTCGTGATGTCCCTGTAGTAGGTGCTGTAACTGTTGCCCGTCGCCAGCGTGTAGAGGGCCACGTCGCCATCGCTCAAGGCCGAGGTCGAGGGCCGTCCCTGGTCGGCCAGGGCGAATATGGAGGCCCAGGCGGGAGCGCCGAAGCTGGTGCCGCCGACCTGGAACCAGCCCTTCTGGCCCTGGTAGGCAGTGCT
>JAJYKO010001104.1 GCA_021788565.1 Chloroflexota bacterium | reverse complement strand
TACAACGGTCAGGGCAATCAACAGCGGAATGAAGCGGGCAACGAAAAGCCTATCCAATCGCGCAGGATCCTCACGTGGAAAAGAAAGTATGATAAGCCACAAGAGCAGCAGGCCCGCCGGAGGCGAATCGCGAGCTGAGGGAGCGCGGCAGGAGTTTCTCTGCCGGCACAGTATAGCATCTTCAAGCTGATGGCCGATAATCGATGGCTGGTAGCTGATGGCTGTGCTATCATGGCTATACTCAGGCACCAGGCCATATCGATCGGAGGAACACTGCTCATGGAGGACACTGGCCAGCGCTTCGACAGCGCAAAAGTCGCGGCATTCTGCGTCACTGTACTGGAGACAGTGGGGGTTCCGCACGAGAACGCCGAGATGGTCGCGAAGTCGCTCTTGGCCGCGAATCTTCGCGGGGTGGACACCCATGGTATCACTCGGTTGCCCATCTATGTCGAGCGGCTGCAATTGGGGTTGATGGATGGAAAAGCCACAGGGACTGTGGCGGCAGACGGGCTCAGTACCGCGGTCTACGACGGGCAGAACGGCATGGGGCAGGTGGTCGGCACAAAAGCGATGCAGCTGGCCATTGCCAAGGCTACAACGGCGGGCGCCGGCTTCGTATCCGTTCGGAATTCCAACCACTTCGGAACCGCGGCCTACTACGCCATGATGGCCCTCGAACACGACATGATCGGAATCGCGATGACTGACTCGCCCCCTTTGATGGCTCCGTGGGGCGGCCGAAAGGGCTTCCTCGGAACCAATCCCCTCTCCATCGCAGCCCCCGCCGAAAAGGAGAATCCATTCGTTTTCGATATGGCAACTAGCGTCGTCGCGAGAGGCGCGGTCATTCTCGCGGCCAAAAAGGGCGAGCAGATCCCTCTTTCCTGGGCTGTGGACAAGGACGGCCTTCCCACGACCGACGCCAATGCTGCCCTGGGGGGAGCGGTGCTTCCGCTGGGCGGGCACAAAGGGTTCGGTTTGGCAATGGCAATCGATATTCTCGCGGGTATCCTGGCGGGAGGCCCCTTCGGTCCACACATCGGAGAGCTGTACAACAACAACACGAAGACCCAGAGGGTCGGCCACTTCCTCGGCGCCATCCGTATCGACAATTTCCGGCCGGTTGAGGAATTCAAGGCCGAGATGGATGCCATGATTCAAGAGGTGAAGGCCCAACCCCTGGCCAAGGGTGTGGAGAAGATCATGGTCGCGGGCGAGCCAGAGTTCTTGACCGAGGCGGATCGTCGCCAGAAGGGTGTGCCGCTGAGCGACGCGGTGGTCTCCGACCTCACTAAGCTGGGCTCAAGCGTCGGTGTGAGCTTCGAGGAAATGACCAAAGCCCGCTAAGACCTCAAGTAGTTGCTGCGAGGCCCATGCAGACCAGTCGGTGGCGGGGGCGCGATGATCGCGCCCCCGCCACCGACGTCCTTCGCAACGTGTTGACTCCGCCGCCGAGGTAGGCGCGCTCACCATCGGCTATAGCGTGCCGTCCAGGATTACGTCCAGTAAAGAAGGCCCGCCGCTGGACATGGCGCGCCTCAGCGCTGGCCCTATCTCCTCCGGCCGCTCGATGCGTTGTGCGGGCACGCCCAATGACTCCGCGATACGGTCGAAGCGCAGGTCTGGCCCGCTGAGATCCATCTCGACGAATGGTCTGGATGCGTCCTCGGGACCTCGGTATTCCATCAAGTTCTGCTTCAGTATACGGTAGCTGCCATTGTTGCAGACGACGTAGGTCACCGGCAGCCGATGGTGCGCGGCTGTCCAGAGGGCGGTTATCGTGTACATGGAGGCCCCGTCGGAGACCAGCCCCACGACCGGCCTATCTGGGAATGCCACCTGAACCCCCAGCGTTCCCGGCAGGCCCCCTCCAATGGCACCGCCTCGGGTGCGATAGCGCCGCCAGGGCTCGTCGGGCTTCAGGTACATCTCCAGGCTTGCGCCGCTCGTTATCGACTCGTCGAACACCACCGCGTTCTGGGGGATAGCTGCCGAGACTTCCGCCATCAGTCTGGGGGGCGAAATCGGAACAGAATCCCACTTTCGCTTGTGCTCGCGCCTCATCGCCTCGCGCCGGTCCTCCAGCTTGGCCTCCGCCCGCTCGCGTCTGACAGCCCACGCATCCCTGGTAGCAGCGTCTGATCTCCTCAGCAATTCTTCTCGTATCGCGATGAGCGTCTCCCTCGGGTCGGCGTTAATCAGCAGATCCCCCGCGTGGTTTTTCCCAAGCTCCCATGAGCTGTAATCGACGTGCACCACCCGCATGCCATCGGGAATGGGTCCAAGAGAATCCGGAAAGATGCTCGGGAAGAGGGACGTGCCAACCGCCAGCAGGACGTCGTGGCCCTCAAGGGATCTCCGAACGGACGCGGCGGTCACTGGAATGCCACGCGGCTGGTACAGTGGATGTCCCGCGGGGGCATTCACGCCGTTGCTGAAGCCGTTGAAGATAGGCGCACCCAGAAGCTCGGCCACTTCTATCACTTCTGCCTGGCCACCGGATACACCGACGTGGTCGCCGATAGAAAGCGCCGGTGTGCTCGCCGATGCCAGCCACTCTGCTGCCTCTTCCACGGCATCCTGGGGCGGTCGCACCCCGCGGCGCACATAGGTCGTCGGCGTGATCACCATGTCAGCTTCGGCATCTAGAACGTCTATTGGCA
>JAJYKO010001103.1:2386-2667 GCA_021788565.1 Chloroflexota bacterium | reverse complement strand
TTCCGATCTAGCTCAAGGAGATGATCCGCCAGGGCAGAATCCCCAGGAAAGGCCTGCAGCGGGCTAAGGACATGCTGGCCCAGGTGTCGGATCCGTCCAGCTACCTGGACACCACGCAGATGGACCTTGGGGCACGGATTTGGGCTCACCTGTCGGAAGCCCAGGCCGCACTGGAGCGGCTGCAGGCGGACATGGGAACGGTTCAGCTCGAGCTGGGAGCCAGGCTGCAACTCCAGCTGGAAGAGGTACAGAGCCAGCTTGGGCTGCTTCAGTCCGAGGTG
>JAJYKO010001103.1:0-2376 GCA_021788565.1 Chloroflexota bacterium | reverse complement strand
AGTGGCAATCACGCCTGCGAGTGGCGCAGCGGCAGGTGGACGCGATCCAGCAGGAGATCGGGCAGAGGCTTCGCTCCCCATTGGAGGGACTGCAGTCCGATGTGCGCGAGGCGCTGCACCTTCGCGTTGAGGGCCTTCAGGTGGAGCTACAGGGCCTTCGCCTCGAGGTAGCGGGCCGCATCCAGTATCGGCTGGATGCCCTCCAACCACGCCACGGGAATCGCCTGCTGATCCCGTAATAACACGAATCGTGATGTAGGGCGGGGGCTTGTCCCCCGCCTTATTTTGTTGTTGGCCGGAACGGTCTTTGCTGTACAGGGTTGCTGATGAACGGGCAGGAGGCGAGTTGTGGAGTATTTGAACTATATTGATGGCAGATGGCTGCCGTCCGAAAGCGGGCGCACCTTCGAGAGTTTGGATCCGGCCAACGGTGAAGTGGTCGGCGTCGTGGCCAAGTCGTCGCCGGCCGACGTGGAAAGGGCGGTGGAAGCCGCGGCCGGAGCGTTCCAGCGCTGGCGGCTGGTTCCGGCGCCGAAGCGTGGCGAGATACTGTTCCGAGTGGGACAGCTCCTCCAGCAACGCAAGGAGCAGCTCGCCCAGCTGATGAGTCGTGAGATGGGGAAGGTCATCACCGAGGCGCGCGGCGATGTTCAGGAAGCCATCGATATGACTTTCTACATGGCAGGCGAAGGCCGGCGTCTCTTCGGAGCAACTGTCCCGTCGGAGCTACCGAACAAGATGGCGCTCTCCTTCCGTGATCCTGTCGGTGTTGTCGCCGCCATCACGCCGTGGAACTTTCCCATTGCCATTCCGAGTTGGAAGCTCACGGCCGCCCTGATATGTGGGAATAGCGTCGTGTTCAAGCCGGCAAGCGATACCCCAGTGCTGGCCGCCGAGTTGGTGAAGATCTACGAGGAGGCAGGCCTGCCGGCGGGAGTCCTGAACTTCGTGACCGGGAGCGGGAGCGAAGTCGGTGACACGCTTGTGAACCACCCCAGGGTTGACGTGGTCTCTCTGACCGGCTCGACGGAGACGGGCCGCGCGGTACTGACTCAGACCGCCAGTCGCTTGAAGCGGGTCTCCCTGGAGTTGGGCGGCAAGAATGCCATCATGGTTATGGACGATGCCGACCTGGATCTTGCCGTGGATGGCATCCTCTGGAGTGCCTTCGGGACGACCGGACAGCGCTGCACGGCCGCCAGCCGAGTGATCGTTCACCGAGCAGTCGAGCATCAGTTGCTAGAGAAGCTGGTGGGTCGAGCGTCCAGGATGCGGCTGGGCCACGGCCTCGATCCCAACACCGACGTCGGCCCCATCATCAACGCTCGCCAACTCCAGAAGATCCACGAGTACACGGAGATTGGCCGGCAGGAAGGCGCGAGACTGGTGACCGGAGGCGAGATTGCGCGAGATGGAGATCTCGCGAGGGGCAATTTCTACCCGCCGACGATCTTCGCGGACGTACGGCCTGACATGCGGATAGCCCAGGAGGAGATCTTCGGTCCTACCACCGCTGTCATACCCGTCGACAGCCTGGAAGAGGCCGTCCACGTCAACAACGGCACTCGGTACGGCCTTTCTAGCTCTCTCTATACCCAGAACGTCAACAGGGCGTTCCAGGCAATGCGAGATGTGACCACGGGCATATTCTACGTGAACGCAGGTACGATAGGGGCGGAGATTCAGTTGCCGTTCGGCGGGACGCGCGGAACCGGCAACGGTCACCGAGAGGCCGCCTGGGCGGCGCTGGACGTTTTCACGGAGTGGAAGTCGGTCTTCGTGGACTACTCGGGGAGGCTGCAGCGCGCCCAAATCGACACTGTGGAATGATCCCAGAGGAGCCGGCGTTGCCCTCCACCCCTTGCCCCTCGGCTACCATGAACTGGTCGTATCCCAGGCCGCAACGCAGCTCCAGGCTGGCCTCCAGTTCGGTCAGGGCACCCTCGCGGTCCGGTCTAGCGAAGAGTGTACGGGCGAGGTGGTAGTGGGCGCGCGCCAGGTCGCGGCCGGCGCCGGAAGTAGACAGCTTGTCGATGGCCTGGCGGAGCAGCCGTTCGGCCTTCGCGAGGGCCTCGTCCAGGATCGGTATGGCCATCTGGTACTCACCGATATGGAAGCGGACCATGGCGATATTGTTCAGCGCTTCGGCAACCGAAGGGGCGGCAAGGCGGTCATCCCTGAGAACTTCTGCAGGAGCATATCATTGGCTGGGTGCGTCTCAAGATTCCGGGAAGGATGAAGAGAGAAGAGGAAGGCCGATAGAGCGTTGGATAGGTTTGGCCCCGAATGGACCGTGGGGCTGGTAGAATCCTGGATATTCTAGCTACCTGGGGCTAATTGGCATATGGCGATGTGGACGGATGAGACGGAGGCTCG
>JAJYKO010000057.1 GCA_021788565.1 Chloroflexota bacterium | reverse complement strand
TTCCTGACTGAATTCCCCGACGAGGATCTGGTCGGCATCGGGGAAGCGCTCCCGATTGGCGAACGACTCGCGGTCGTCCAGCACCACGACGCGGAACCCGAGCAGCTTGCCGATCGAGCTCACCGGCTGGGCGACGTGGCCGGATCCAACAATCAGCAAAGTCGGTGGTGGGGTCATGACGTCCAGGAAGATGTGCATAGAGGTATTCGGCTCCACCCCAAGGCTGCTCGCCTCGTCCTTCGTGAGCGCGAGGGAGACGAGTCTCGGAGAAGCCGCTGGACCAGCATTCTGCAGTTCGCGGCCAACCCGTTCGTCGAGTGAAGTGACCCCGAGGGTCCCATCCACCCGCCCGTCCGAATGAACGACCAGTTTCCGCCCGAGCATACCTTGAGGCATGCTGGCGGGGCCAACGATGGTCGCGAGGGTCACACCTCTCCCCGCCTCGATGGCGTTGATGACACTCTCTATGAAGTCAGTCATAACCTCCCCTCCATAACCACATCACGCGGCTCCCAATCTCTCCAGGCGCCAGCCGTAGTCGCCCTGCCTCAGGATGCTCAGGCTGCCATAGGGCTGGTCGATCCTGAACATGTTTTCCAGGGGTATTCCAAGGGCATCGCACAGAATCAGTCGATTTACGCCGAGATGCCCGACGATCAGCACGTCCCCGTCGATGCTGCGGAGGATCTCTTCGAGAGCGCTCCGCACCCTCCTGGAGCACTCGAGGAAGCTCTCGCCGCCCGGGGGCCGCAAGTGGACTATGTCGCGACCACGCTCGAGAAATTCACCGGGGTAGCGCCGCTGGACCTCGGCGAAGCTGAGCCCGTCCCATTCGCCAAGGTGGATTTCCCTGAGATCCTCTCTGGCCACAGAGTCAAGGTGGTGTGGCGCGGCGATGACGCGTGCAGTTTCGCGCGACCGGACGAGGTCGCTGCAGAACACCCCTGACAGGGAAACGTCCCTCAACCCCTCCGCCAGGCGGCGGGCTTGCTTCACCCCAATCTCGGACAGGGGCAGGTCGACCTGGCCTTCGAAGTACTTCTGGCCGGCGGGCAGGCCGACATCCCCATGCCTGGCAACGTACAGGCGCCGGTCGGTTTTCATTCAGCACCCCCCAAATCGGCCACTATCCGATCCGCGGACGTTCCCAACTTCCCCGCAACCTGGTCCAGGATGATTTCCGCATCCCGAAGCCGAGCCGTCGCGCTGTCCAACGCCTCCGACTGACCGGCATGGCGAGCCGCCGTCAGCGCTAGCCTCTCCTGAATCGACACGACGAGGTCCTCCTTGACCAGTTTGTCCGCCAGGTAAACTAACTGGTCTTCGGCCAGCTCATGCACGCGGTCCGGCTCCAGATCCATGTGTCGTGAGATGCAGGCGGCTACTCGTGGGTAGCCGATCTCCGAGACGATCCTCGCGCCCTCGGCAGCATGGTTCGGCAGATCCCTGGCGATGTCGTGAAGAAGCGCAGCCGCCAGGACGATGTCCAGGTCCAGGGCGAGTCCATTCTGTTGCAGTAGGGACGCGATCCTGAGCGCCACTTTCGCCACCTTTCGCGAATGTTGGATCACGCGCTCGGGCAGCCGCCGCACAGCGAGCAGGGCCTCACACTCGGATTCGGTGGGCACGCCCTCCCTGGAGCAGTAGCGTCGCAGATCCTCGTAATCCTCGGGAGTGTCCATGTCCATCACCGTCCCCTGGTCGACCACGTCTACGACCAGCGCACTGTCTTCGTACCGCGACAGCACGGATCGAAGACCGGCCGGCGGATCGGACGCGGGTGCACCTGAGAGGCAGGAGGTCGATACGACTGGAGGATGGCCTCGCCGATCGAGGAAGCGCGGATATACCACCGTGGCCTCGCTCTCAAGGAAGCGCTGGACCAACTCTCGGACAGTCCGGGGTTTCACCAACGGGGTGTCCACGGGGAGCAGGACGAATGCCTGTGTCTCTGGCGGGAGGTAGCTGACCCCGGCCATCACCGACGAGTACATCCCGTCCGCGAAGGCGGGGTTGAGCACCGTGCCGGCCTTCAGGCGATGGAGGTGAGGGATCAGTTCCTCTGCTTTCCATCCGACGACGACCCGTACGTCCTCGATGCCGGCGTCGCGGAGGCTCCCGACGCACCTCTCGATGGCGGTGGAATCGCCCACGGGCAGTAGCGGCTTGAACTCTCCCATCCGGGACGAGTACCCCGCGGCCAGGATCAGCCCCACGATCTTTGAGCGGTCCCGCTTCACGCCCCCACCCTCCCGGCCGATCCCGTCCGTGAGGCGAGGCGTGGGGGATCGGAATCCTGGTTCCTGCGGTCCATGATCCTCATCTTCCCTTGATCCGGAATGCTGGAGAGGTCCGAAGATCTCACGGCGACGGAAAGCTCGACTCGGCCGGCCGATGCAGCGGCAGCGACTGGTGGAATGGTTTTCAGCGCGGCTCGAACCCCCGCCGTAACCTCGGAGTCCACCCCCTCTACGCAGGTAGCCTCGATACGCAGGGCGTCTCCTTCAAGGCCTCCCGTGACCGCGGCGGTGAAGCCTAGCAGGCCACGCATCGGGAAAAGCGCGTCGCTCAGGTCGGCCATCGACAGTAGATTGCCATCGCCCAATCTGACACCGTCGTCGAGGCGACCCCTCACGCGCTCTAGCCTCTTCAAGCTAGTGCCGCACGGGCACGGTCCGGGGATGAACCTGCTGATATCGCCCGTGCGATAACGGATCAGCGGCATGCCGCGTCTGGTGAGGGTCGTCACCACAACCTCTCCGCTCTCCCCATCTGGTAGCTGCCGGCCGTTGCCAGGGTCGACGATCTCCAGGTAGAGGTCGGCTTCACGCACGTGGTAGCCCTCGTGAGCGTGGCACTCCACGCCTCCACCCAGCCCCATCTCCGTCATCCCGTAGTGCTCGAAGGGCTCGCAGCCCCAGATACGCTGGATTTCACGCAAGATAGCTGGCGGGACGTAGTCCGCTGTGAGCAGAACGCTTCGGACCCTCGGCGGTACCTTACCGATCGCCTCGCCGGCTCGGGCCAACCAGAGAAGCTGGGCGGGCATTCCAACCAGGCTGTCGATCCGATCCTGCACGAGGATGTCAAGGGCGCGAGAAACGTCCTTCACCGGCCCGTGCGGGATCGGCTCCACATTCATCCTTCGCAGCGCTGCTGCCAGAAGGTCGCCCACGCTCCCCGGCCTCTCCCCGGGAAGAAGGATCATCGCTCGTTCGCCAGCGCCCACGAAGGTAGACATTCCGACCTGGAAGAAGTCGAGAGTCAGCTCCTGGTCGTCCCGAGTGAAGTACAGTCTCTTGGGCTCGCTGGTGGTTCCAGAGGTCTGCAGCGTCACGACCCGCTCTATCTCGCCCTGTGAAACGCACAGCAGCTGGAGGCCGTTGCACCGCAGGTCCGCCGCCGTGGTGAATGGAAGCCGCGCCAGGTCCGCCACGCTCGAAAGTTCGGTATCGCCATCTCTAGAGAGACGAGTCCGGTAGAAAGGGCTCTTGCTACGCGCGTACCGCAGCGTCTCATCCATCTTTCGGAGCTGGTAGGCCTCTATTTCGTCCCTCGCCGGATTCGAGGCGGTAGCGCCGATCTTGCGCGCGATCCACGCGTCCATACGGGTGATTTCCACAGGGTCCATTCAGGCAATCTCCGACCGGTAGAGGCCGCGTCCGTACACATCCGTCAGATTGTAGGCGCAGAATGGAATCACCCTTCCGTCGCTCGCCGCGACGTGAACGTGGCAGTCCCGCAGTCGCTCCAGATCCAGGTTCCACGCGTCCTGAAAAGCCATCCCGGAGACGGTGAAGGTTCGGGTGCGTAGGCCGTTCAACAGCGCGCTCCAGCTGTCGCGGTCCGGCCTGTCGCTGGAGGTGCCAGCGGTCTCGATCCGCGGCGATGACCACTGTCTCGCCACGAAATCCCTGGCGGCACCGGCTGGATCGGGTCCCGGTTGGCAACAGGATCGAGACTCATGCCTGGTCAGCGATATCAAGTCACCGTCTGGCATGGGCAAGAAGTTGCCGTGAAAAGAGCAGTACGGGTTCTCGGACTCGCCCGGCTTGAAGCTCTCCTGGCGAATGAGCCCACCCGTCTGCTCGGCGATAGCGCGGATCACCTCTGGCACGGTTATCCGATCGCCGTCGGCGGGTGGCTTCGGATAGCGCCCGAAGTAGCTCACGGGTTGGAAATGCACGCCCCGCACGGCCGGGGCGTTCGCGAGCCCGAACCTCACCAACGCACCGACGTCATGGGTATTGACCCCGGGCACCAGGGTGGGAACCAGCACCACACCTAGATTGAGTTCGCCGCAGATACGGATGGCTGCGAGTTTCTCTGAGAGCAGCGCACGGCCTCGAATGTTTCGATAGATCTCGTCGTCGGTGCCATCGAACTGAAGGAACACGCAGGATAAGCCCGCTTCCTTGAGCCCCGCCGCGTAGCCGGGATCTCTGGCGAGTCGCCTCCCGTTGCTGTTGAGCTGAATGAACTGGAAGCCCATGGAGCGAGCCAGGGCGATGACGTCCGGCAGGTCATCTCTGAGGGTCGGTTCTCCGCCCGACAGCTGAAGGTTGCAGAGCTGTCTCCCTGACAGCAGCTTTCGGAATCGGACGCCGAGGGCTTCGATCGGCGGATCCGCCGCCCGGCCACGACCGGCGTCCGCGAAGCAGAAACGGCACCCCAGATCGCACCGCGCGGTAACCTCCACGAGGGCGCAGCAGGTCGGGCGGCCGTGAGCCGTGCAGTGGCCGCAGTCAAAGGGGCACCCCTCATCGCCCTCCGTGTTCGGAAGTACGGCTGCGCTATCGCTGCCGTTTTCCGTCCAAGAGGTATAGTCCGGAACGCCCCGCCAGATCACCACCTCGAAGGGACCGTGTTCTGGACACACCTTCCGGAGGTAGACCTCGTCGCCGCGGGCCACGCGGCTGGCAGGTATTCGGGCCAGACAGCGCGGGCAGACGCTCCAGGTGGCCGAGAGGACCCGCTCCGTGCCGGCTGGGATCATTGGTAGCATGGTTCACCAGAACACCTGGATGGGATGGCAATCTGGGAGGGCGAGCCTCCTGGCGAGCCGCCACGTCGGTAGGAAACAGGCGGCTCAGCAGGAGCTTCGCCCTCCCCTCGCCTTCCCCCGGACTGCGACCCCAACACTGAACCATGCCTCATTGGTTTGCCTCTGGCGGGTATCCGTACGAGCCGAGAAGTAACCGGACCTTCTCGAAGACGCCCGACACAAGGTTCGGGCAGCGGGTTATCCGGTTGCGCGCGTCGTCGGCCAGGATGGTCTCGCAGGTCGTGCCCCCGTACAGCGCCCCGTACTCCTCCTTGAACCACTCGACGAGCTCACCGATCATCAGATTCAACTGGCTGTCCTCTTCTTCGTCGACCGTACCTTTGCCAGCGTAAAGCCCCAGAAGGCACGCCCCACCGCTCAGGGCGCCACAGGTGTCTCCCGTGAATCCCAGTCCCCCCGCCAGTCCCGCCATGGAACGGATCAGATCCGGGTTGTTCTTGCCCTGAGCCTCCAGCCCCAATGCAAGCAGGATCTGGCTGCAGTAGAAACCCTGCCGTCCAAGCTCCATCATGCGCAGACTGTGGTCGGTCATGAAATTCCTCCTCTGGCACTTTGCTCACTTGTCTTCCAGGGCGCTCTCAACCTCGGCCATCTTGACGAGCGCGAGTTCCTCTGGGAGAAAAACCTGACCGCATCGTGGACAGCGAAGCATGTCAACTGGGAAGGCGCTGGCGAGGTACGACACGGTCACCCTTCCCCACTCCAGCGATACTCCGCAGATGTCGCAGATCCAGTCGCTCTCTTCAGTCTGGTTCTGCTGATCGCTCACCGGTCCTCCTCCTGGATCACCATGCGGTGGCTGTAGGCATTGTGCACCACGAACTCGTCGTCTTGCTTCGAGTACTCCACCCAGTAAGTGACCGCCGCGGGTTTGGAGTGAGCCAGGAAGTGGCCGCTCCCGGGCGCCAGCAGCTTTCGTCCCGTCCGTTCCGCCAAATCGATGACCTGCTGCACGTCTTCCGCCAGAATGAGCCGTTTCTCCAGCCGCTCAGCCACTTCAGGGGACATGCTGAGTCTGATCGTCTCCCACCCTTCAGGCTCCTTCACATCGTCTCTCCATAGCTCCTTCAGCAACCGCCTTTTCAGCCGGGCTCGGTTCTCGTGCCGCTGGGAGTATCCAGGCCCTGGCATGGATGCCGGATCGAGACCGCCGGCCGAGTCCGATCCGTCCGAAGAGCCGGGAGTGCCGGGTCCAAAGATCAGGTCGAGCAGATGCCAGGTCCGTTTTCCCTGACCGGCGAACCGATCCCGGCACATGGCGCAATAGGCAACATAGTCCGTGGGGCTTGCCTCTATTCTCTTCTTGACGACCTCGTGGGCTAGTTCGGGGTTGGCGAAGGCCATCAATCCGCCGTAACCGCAGCACTCCGTTCTTTGCCGACTCAGGGCCGGCTCTTCGACTGTATAGCCGAGTTTCAAGAGCAGGCTGCGGGCGCTGTCCTGAAGTCCGTTGTCGTACCTCGCGGAGCAAGGATCTTGAACGGCCAGCCTGGGCGCCGACCCATCAGCCTCGGATGCGGCGGCTGGTTTGGGTGGTAAGCCAAGCTCATCCATCAGCTCCCAGAGCGAAACTGCCTCCATGCCGGTCGGGGCGTGGGCCCTGAAGGTCCGCAAGCAGCTAGAGCATGCCAATACCCATCGTGGGCGCCCCATTTCGCGCCAGGTCGCCGTGACCCAGTCCCACACGCCCTGGGACAGGTCGGTTCGTCCGGCCCACTCTGCCGGGGCGCCGCAGCAACCCAGCATCAGGCCGACTCCGCCAGACAACCGCTCCATTAAATAGTGGTAAGTCGCCTCGACGTGGTTCGGACTGGAAGCAGCCAGCTGGCAACCGGGGAAGAACAGAAACGCGCTTGTTTCTGATCCGGGTTGGTGACGAGCCATGGCGAAGTTCTCGCCGATGCTGAAGAGCATGTCCCGCAGGGCGAAATCGTGGACGGACGGCGGCATCTTGCCGCGGCCCACCATGATCTCTCTCGCCTCCAGGCACACCTCTCCCATGTCGAGCTTCTCTGGGCAGACCTCACCGCAGAGCCCGCACAGGCTGCACGAGTTGATCAGCTTATTGGCCGTGTGGTTGCCCGAGACGATCGCCAGGTTGTTGTACACCTGCCTGAGGTACCTCCTGGGATAGCTCCCGAAGCGCTCGAGATATGTGCAGACCTTCACGCACTCCATGCACTCGCACTGGAGACATCGCCCGGCCTCCTGCGCGGCCTCTTCCGGAATGTATCCCGAGGCCGGATGGCTCGCGAGCACCTCCGGCGAAAGCTCCACTCCTTCAGTGCTCGTGAAGAGGCGAGTCGTGTAGCTTCCTTCCCGCTCCCGCGCGGCCGTCAGTGAGGCCCCCTGCAGGTAGCGGTCGATCGACGTCGCGGCGTAGCGTCCGTCGGCAAGGGCATCGATTGCGGACGTGCTCCGCGAATCCTGACGCAGCGCGCCTCCCGCAAAGACCCCGTTTCGGCCCGTGGCGAACGTCACCGCGGCCACGGCGATGCGGCCGCGATCATCCATGGTGAGGCCGAAGGAGTCCGGGGAGTCCGCTCCAACCGCCAGGTAGACCGCACGGAACTCCCGGCAGACCGACTCGAATGGGACTTCCCGATCGACTCGCGTGTTGAAGCTGATTCCTACCCCTATCTGTCGCAGGATGTTCAGCTCGTCCCGTACCAGATCTCCAGGCAGTACATCGTTCGGCATGCTCCAGAGGCTACCGCCAAGTCTATCAGTGGCCTCGAAGATATGGACTGAGTACCCCTTACGGGCCAGGTAGAGGGCCGCCGTCGCGCCGCTCAATCCGCCGCCGACGACCGCCACTCGCGCGGCCTCCAGGCGGGCGGGGATGGCTGGCTCCGTCGTGGCGATGCCGAGGTCGGCGCATGCGCGCTCCAGAGCGCTTATGGCGATGGGGTCGCCCTTCTCGCCGCGTTTGCACACGGCGCGGCACGGTTGACCGCAGACTCGGCTGATGATACCGGGGAACGGTACTGTTCTCCTGAGGGTGTTCAGCGCGGCGGTGAATTCACCGCGGCCGATCTGGGCCGCCATCGCGCGGACGTCGACGTGCACCGGGCAGGCAGCGGTGCAGGCGGGCGGGTGTTCCTGGATGCAGCGTTCCTCGGCTTGCCGGAGCCCCTGCTGCCCCATGCTCAGGTATCCTGTGCCCACGCGCTCCACCTCCGGGGCAGATTGCACCTGGGAGCGGACCCTCTCGCGAGAGCCCGCTCCCACTTCTTGTGTCGCTATAAGGAGTTCGTCGCCTCCAGCGGCCTATCCGAGCTGCTGTAGCCCCGCCAGCACCTTCTCCGGTCGCGCCGGCAGGTTGCGGATTCGCACTCCCGTTGCGTTCTTGATCGCGTTGACCACCGCGACGTGCGGCGAGGTGAGCGGCAATTCCCCAACGCCGGCCGCGCCGAACGGTCCGTCTGGCCTCGGGGTCTCAACGTATATCAGCTCTATGTCGTCTGGAATATCCCTGATCATAGGAATACCGGCGGCGACCATGCTGGTGTGCTTCTTGATGTCCTCGAAGTCCTCGCTCAGTGCCAAACCGATGCCCTGAGCTATGCCCCCGTACATCTGGCCGTCGACCACCAGCTTGTTATTGACCTTGCCGACGTCTGCCACCGCGGTAATCTTCTCCACCTGGGTCCTGCCGGTCTTCGTGTCCACCGCGACCTCGGCCATGAACGCACCGTACATGTAGGTGGAGAAGGGCGCCCCCTGGGCATTCTCGTCACAGGAACTGGCCACCGAAGCCACCCACTTGCCAGAGTAGCGCAGCGGAATGTTCTCCGCTACCATCTCATCGTAAGTGCGGTAGCTGCCATCCGGCTTACGCATGGCGTTGACGAGCATCTCGCAGCCGTTCTTGATGGCGTTGCCGGTCACAACCTGCTGCCTGCTGCCCCCCGACGGGCCGCTGTTGGGCGTAATGGCGGTATCGTTCATCACCAGCTTGATCTTGTCAGGGGCGATTCCGAGAGGGCGCAGTGCCATGTGAGCCGTGCCAAGGGCACCCATGTCCGCGCCTTGCCCGTGATCTTCCCACGTGCAGTAAAGGACGACGCCGTCCTTCGCCAGTTCGACCCAAACCTCGGAGGAGTCCTTGCCATCGAGACCGCACCCGTAGATACCGACGGAGATCCCGACGCCACACTTGACCTCGGGATTCGACTCCGCCTTCGCCTTGGCGAGGGCTTTCTGGTAGGCCGGGCGCAACTTGTCGAGCACTTCCGGCAGGCTGTAAACCTCTGGAGCCTGTCCGGTCGGAGTAGTGTCACCAGGACGATAGACGTTGCGGTAGCGTAGCTCCAGGGGATCGATCCCCATCTTCTCCGCCAGTTCGTCCATCAGGCTCTCCGAGGCGAGGAAGCTCTGCGGCGACCCGTACGCGCGGAATGCCGAGCCCCACGCGTGGTTGGTGCACACCGTGCGTCCGAGCCCTCGGATATTCGGAATGCCGTATCCGGCGCCGATGAACTGGGCACCGCGCAGGGTGAGCAGATCCCCGAACTCCGAGTACGGGCCGTGATCCACCGTCCAGTCGGACTCCATGGCCACAATCTTACCACTGGCATCCGCACCGTACTTGAGCTTGATGAAGAACGGAGACCGCTTGCCAGTGTAGATCATGTGCTGCTCGTAATCGTAGGTCAGGGACACCGGCCTGCCGGTGGCCATGCACGCCACGCCGAGCAGCGCCTCCATGGTGGGGCTGAACTTGTAGCCGAATGTTGCCCCAGCTGTGTTCTGGACCAGGCGCAGCTTCTCGGGTTCGATTCCGAGGCCGGGGCAGATCATAGCGTGATGGAGGTGGATACCGATGCTCTTGGAGTGGATGGTGAGCCGGCCCTCCTCATCGAAGTAGGCTAACCCGGTGTCCGGCTCGATGGTCATATGGGGCTGTCGCTGCAGGTAGTAGTCCCCCTCTACGGTGTAAGCGGCCCTGGCCATGATCGAGGCCGTGTCGTCCCCCTTGGCGATCTTCTGTTCGAAGTAGACGTTCGGCGTGCCGGGGTGGATTTCGATCGCGTCGTCAGCCATGGCAGCAGGGGCGCTCATGTATGCCGGCAGAATCTCCAGGTCTACCTTGACCTTCTCGGCAGCCGCCCTCGCGTTCGCCTCCGTGTCCGCGCAGACGATGGCGAGCGCGTCGCCATACTGGAACACCTTGGTGTCGCAGAGGATCGGCCGGTCCCACCCGTCGCCCTTATTCGTCGGGAAGGTGATCAGGCCGGTGATCCGGTTCTTGCCCTTGACGTCCCTGTGGGTCACTACCTTGTAGACTCCTGGCATCTTCTCCGCCTCGGAGGTATCGATGCCGAGGATGTTCGCGTGGGATACCCTGGCCTGAACGAGAGCCAGCCTCAGCGTGTCCGGGGGCATCTTCAGCCCCAGATCGGCGCCATAGTCAGCGGTTCCCGTCACCTTCGCCACGGCCGATGGCCGCGGCATCGTGCCGCCCCAAACCATCCCGTCCGCCGGCAGCTTGTACTCGAGGTCCGCCATGGTCATCTCGCCGCGAAGGACGCGCGCCGCATCCATCACTCCGTCCACGATCGGCTTGTAACCGTTGCAGCGACAGATATTGTTGTTGTGCTGGAACCAGCTCCGGACCTCCTGCCGCGTCGGATTGGCGTTCTGGTCCAGAAGGGCCTTGCCCGAGACGACGAACCCGGGGATACAGAAGCCGCACTGTGGCGCGCCGTGCACCATGAGCGCGACCTGCAGGGGATGAAGCTTCTCCGGCGTGCCCACGCCCTCGACGGTCGTGATCTTGGCTTCGTCTGCGATCTTGCTCATCGGCGTGTGGCAGGACTTGATGATCTTGCCGTCCACGATGACGTCGCAAGAGCCGCACTGACCGGTCCCGCACCCGACTTTGGTGCCGGTCAGTCCCAACTGGCCTCGAAGGACGTCCGCCAGAGAAATCTGGGGATCCACGACCAACACCCTACGAACACCATTAACAGTGAGGCTCTTTCGTGTGGCTACCTTCTTGGGGATCGTGTCCAGCATGGCAGCTCTCCTATCAGAATGTTGCGCTGTCCAATTCGTGGCGCTACGCTTCTACAAAGGCGAAGAACATGGGGAACGACGGAACACCAGCAGCGATTCTATCATGCCAAATGTACTGTTACAACTATCACTAAAGCGCAGCTATCAGCTGACAGGCGTGAGCGAAGAACGGGGCTGTTCGGGGCCCGCAACCGACGCAGTGCTCAATTGGCGGAATAGCTCGGACCTTTCATGAGCATCAGGGCCGTTCGCAGGAAGTGTTCGGGGCGCCGCCATAGAGAGCCAACGAACTCCTCTCCCAGACGCCGGAACGCGTAGACGATGAGCAGGCGGCGGGCTACACCGTATATCGACATCGTGTCCAGAAGCCACTGGGCGTGGTCGCTTTCCAGGCTGGTGAGCAGCCGCTCGCCCCATCCATCCGGGTGCCATTCACCTTTGCCCTGGCGGGCCATGAACGCGGAATCGAGCGACTCGATCATGAGTGAGTAGAGAACGAACTCCGATACTTCGCTCATCGTGCTCACTTCCTTCGGGAGATTTCGGTCATGGCTCCCAACGCCGCATCTATATCCTCCTCGGTATTGAAGCAGCCCAGGCTGAAGCGAATCGCTCCACCGGAGGCGATCCCGAGGTCGGCATGCACGAGCGGGGCACAGTGGAGGCCCGTGCGGACCGCGATGTCGTAGTCGCCGTCGAGGATGGCTCCCGCGTCCATGGGATTCAGCCCCTCGACGTTACAGATGGTGAGGGGCACGGAGCGTTCGCTCTCCAGCGGGGTGTACAGGATCACCCTATCAAGGCAAGCAAGGCCATCTCGCAACCGCCGCAGTAGCCTCATCTCGCGTTCGCGGATGCGCTCTACGCCTTCCTTCTGCAGATAATCGAGCCCGGCCGAGAGGCCGATCACCCCCAGCAGATTGATGGTTCCCGCTTCGAGGCGATGAGGGAAGGTTTGAGTGTGGAAGGGGCTTCGGGACTCTATGCCGGTACCGCCAAACCGGGTGGAACTGATGGCTAGCTCGGGAGAGCACACGAGCCCGCCGATTCCGCTCGGGCCCATCAGGGCCTTATGGCCGGTGAACGCCACCGCGCTCACCGACCAGGCCGTCATGTCGATCGGGATCTGGCCGGCGCTCTGGGCGGCATCAAGCAGCACGGGCACGCCGCACTCGCCGCAGGCACGAGCTATCTCCTGCACCGGCTGGATGGTGCCCAGGACATTGGAAGCGTGCGATACGATCGCCAGCCTGGTGTTCGGGCGGATAGCACGGGCCACGTCAGCGGGGTCGACGAAGCCATGCGAGTCGAAGGGAACGAGGTCGAAGTCTATCCACCCTCGCTCCTTCAGATGGTGAAGTGGCCTCAGGACCGAGTTGTGCTCCAGCCGCGTGGATACCACGTGATCCCCCGGGCCGAGCATCCCCTGAATCGCCAGGTTCAATGCATCGGTGGCGTTCGAGGCGAAGACGACCCGCTCGGGGTCTGGAGCGCCGAAGAACCCAGCCAGTTTGAGTCTCGCCTGCGCGACAAGATCTTCAGCCTCGACCGCCAGATCGTAACTCCCCCGACCTGGGGATACCCCCGTCCGGCTGTAGGTCTCGATCATCCGATCGAGGACTTCCCGGGGCTTGGGAAATGTGGTAGCAGCGTTATCAAGGTAAATCACTCGGTCGCTCATCGTACCGGTACCTAAACCAAGGCCAAGGTAGGACCCATCGTCATCCCTGCGTCACCCATCGTCATCCCCGCGAAAGCGGGGATCCATTGTCCGTTCCGACGCGTGGATTCCCGCTTCCGCGGGAATTCCTCATGCCCCTTTGGGGCACCAACCGTGAATGAAAAAGGCGGAGCAGTGCAGTATCCTGAGGACCTCGCTGATCGAGCGCCAAAGGTCGTTCGTCATTGGTGCAGTGAGCCCGTGCGGGAATTGGACCATGGATGTCCTCAGGCACCACCGATTGTCGCTCCCTTACAGGGAAGCACGCAGAGGAAAGTCTTTGTTTGGCCGGACATCCCGCTCGATCAGCAGAACGATTGAGGAGGGGACCATGGAAGTTCTCTACCCGCGCTGTGCTGGCCTGGACGTCCACAAGAAGAAGGTGACGGCTTGCGTGCTTATCAGCCAGGAGGGCAATCGCCCCTCCCGGGA
>JAJYKO010000056.1 GCA_021788565.1 Chloroflexota bacterium | reverse complement strand
CGCTGACAAGGTTGGATCGGCCCTCGGCGCTATCTTTGGGACGAAAGTTGCGGTGCGGTTCCAATATGGAGTCAAGATAGCCAGGGAGGCTGTTCCTCCCGAACGAGATGCAGTCGTCGAAGCCGCGGTTCGGGAGTTGGGCTTCAAGATTGCTCGCGTGGACCCGGCTACCGACACGAGAAAAGGCGGTGACTGATGCAGAACATGCGACTTTTCCAGCAGATGCAAGAGCGGTTGATGAAGGCCCAGGAAGATCTGGGAAACGAGACGATCGAAGGCACCGCCGGGGGCGGTGCGATCAAGATCCTGATGACCGGCCATCAGAAGGTGCAGTCGGTGACCATCGATCCTGAAGTGGTGGATCCCGAGGATGTCGAGATGCTGCAGGACCTGATGGCGGCGGCCATTAACGAGGCGGTCAGCAAGTCCCATGAACTGGCTACCAAGCGCCTTGGGGCGCTGACCGGTGGAATGAAGATACCTGGTTTGATGTAGAGGCTATTAATGCAAGCAGTTGCCGAGCCGGTAGCCAGGCTGATCGAGGAATTCTCCAAGTTGCCTGGCATCGGGCCCAAGACGGCGCAGCGGCTGACCTTCTACCTGCTGCGGGGGTCCCGCGAGGAGGCGACGAGCCTGGCGGAGGCCATCCTGTGGATGAAGGAGAAGGTGGGTTTCTGCAGGGTTTGTTTCAATATCTCAGAGGACGACGTTTGCGGCGTCTGCGCCAGCGATGCTAGGGATCGCAGCGTGATCTGCGTGGTCGAGGAACCGCTGGACGTGCTGGCGTTGGAGCGTACCGGAGAGTACAAAGGCACTTATCACGTCCTGCACGGTGCTATATCGCCAATAGATGGGATTGGTCCGGACAAGTTGAGGATCGCGGAACTGGTGGACCGCGTAAAAGGCTCCGACGTGTCTGAGGTCATCATCGCCACCAATCCGAACACAGAGGGTGACGTGACCGCGGCCTACCTCGCGAGGGTTCTGGCGCCGCTGGGGGTCAAAGCGACCAGGCTGGCGAGAGGGTTGCCGGCCGGTGGAGATCTGGAGTATGCCGACGAGTTGACGCTCGCTAGAGCCCTGGAGGGCCGAAGACCGGTCTAAATCGACCATTTTCTGGATACGGCAGGCCTACTGTCCTGAGACCGGCCGCGAGTCCGGTGGCTCTAGGGAAGGGGGGAGGTATATCTTCAACCAAGATTGCCTCCTATTTTGATTTTTGATAGGCCTTGACGTATAATTTGACCACGATTTCCCGCATCGGGGGGGAGGATGGAAGAGGAAGTACGGTCGGTGGAGACGGGCAACAGCGGTCCAGAGGCGATGCACGTGGCCGAAGGCATGGAAGACCTGCTGGAGGCCCACGGCCACGAATACCGAACCCTCAAGAGAGGCGATATCATCGATGGCGTGGTGGTACGAGTTGACAAGGATGAGGTGTTGGTAGACATCGGGTCCAAGTCAGAGGGTGTCATCCCGTTCAACGAGATGCGAGACGCCCATGGTAACCCAACCGAGACTCTCCATGTGGGCGACCCAATAGTGGCCTATGTCCTGCAGCCCGAGAACCAGGACGGGCACGTGGTGCTGTCCCTGAATCGGGCCCAGGCTGAGAAGGGCTGGCGTGTGGCCCAGAAGCGGTTCGAGGATGCCCAGATCATCGAAGCTGAGATCATCGAGTTCAACAAGGGCGGGCTGATCGCGAACGTCGATGGGGTGCGCGGGTTCGTGCCGCTATCTCAGATAGTGGATCTTCGGCCGGCAACCAACAGCGAGGAGCCGGTGGACGAGCGGCTGAAGGGCATGAAGGGCCGCAGGATGTTTCTCAAGGTCATAGAGATAAACCGCAGGAGAAACCGGCTGATCCTTTCCGAGCGTGTAGCGCTTCAGGAGAGGCGCGCAGTGCAGAAAGAGCGGCTCCTGAATGAGCTCAAGGAGGGCGAGGTTCGTCACGGGCGGGTCAGCAGCCTGTGCGACTTCGGCGCTTTCGTAGACCTTGGCGGCGCCGACGGCCTCGTGCACCTGTCCGAGCTATCGTGGGGGCAGGTGAGCCACCCCTCGCAGGTGCTGAAGGTTGGGCAAGAGGTCGAGGCCATGGTCGTGGGGGTCGATCGGGAAAGCAAGAAGATCGCCCTCAGCCTCAAACGCCTGCAGCCGGAGCCCTGGACCGGTGTGGCCGATCGGTACAAGGTTGGTCAGGTGGTGCCGGCGAAGATCACGAAGCTGGCGTCCTTCGGGGCGTTCGCTCAAATTGAGCAAGGCGTGGAGGGGCTGATCCACATATCTGAGCTGAGTGACGAGCGTATCGCTCATCCCAAAGGTGTAGTGAAGGAAGGCGACGAAGTCGATGTGCGGATCATCCGTATCGATCCGGCGAGGCATCGCCTTGGCCTGAGCCTCAGGCAGGCCACGGAGGAGGGTGAGCAGGAGTGGCGCAGGGCATCGGGAGACACCGGCAGCGTGACGGTGGAAGGTGGTCCGTCTCCTGAGCCGCAGCCACAGGAAGATGCCGGAGTGGCACGTAACGTGCCCTCCACCCATGATAACCTCAGCGAAGATGCAGAGAGTAGAGCTGCTGACGGCGGTGAGTCCCCTGGTCAGGAAGCAACGGAACCCGAAGAGGGGGGCGTGAGGGCGGCGTCCGCGGAGCGGTCCTGAGCGCGTGCTGTCTGACGGTGGACGTCGTTCTGGTAGGCCTTTCAGGTAGCAGTCATTTGGTAGGCACTTATCCCTTGGAGTACTGGCATGAGCAGTGATCGGTTTGACAAGTTCACAGAACGGGCACGAAAAGTTCTCACTCTAGCTCAGGAGGAGGCCCAGCGTTTCAACCATAACTACATCGGCACGGAGCATCTCCTTCTGGGGCTTGTGCGAGAGGGGGACGGGGTCGCGGCCAAGGTTCTGGCGAACCTGGGCGTGGAGCTGCCCAAGGTTAGGAGCGCCGTCGAGTTCATTATTGGGCGCGGCGACCGGACCGTAACGGGCGACATAGGGCTTACTCCAAGGGCCAAAAAGGTGATTGAGCTCGCGGTGGACGAGGCACGGCGCCTCAACCACCACTATATCGGCACCGAGCATCTTCTGTTAGGCCTGGTGCGGGAGGGCGAGGGCATCGCCGCCGGCGTACTCGAGAGCCTGGGCGTCAGCCTCGAGAAGGTGCGCAATCAGATCATCCATGTGCTGAACCAGAGCCAGCCCTACTCTCAGCAGGAGTCTAAGCAGCCGAGCCGCACCCCTGTCATCGATCAGATGGGGATGGACCTGACGGCGGCCGCGAGGGCGGGCAAGCTTGATCCGGTGATCGGCCGCATCAAGGAGATAGAGAGGGTAATCCAGATCCTCTCGAGAAGAACAAAGAATAACCCCGCGCTCATCGGAGAGCCCGGCGTCGGCAAGACCGCCATCGTCGAGGGGCTCGCTCAGCGGATCGCCAATGGCGATGTCCCTGAGACGCTGCTTGGCAAGAGGCTCCTCACGCTGGATATCGGCTCGCTAGTCGCCGGCACGAAGTACCGGGGCGAGTTCGAGGAGCGGCTGAAGAAGATAATCGAAGAGGTCAAGAACAGCGGCAACTGCGTCCTGTTCATAGATGAGCTGCACACCCTGGTAGGGGCCGGTGCCGCCGAGGGCGCCGTGGACGCCGCGAACATCTTGAAGCCGTCGCTCTCCCGAGGTGAACTCCAGACCATCGGCGCCACCACGTTGGACGAGTATCGCAAGTACATCGAGCGGGACGCGGCTCTGGAACGCAGGTTCCAACCGGTGATCGTCGAAGAGCCGACGGTCGAGGACACGATCGAAATACTTCGGGGCATCAAGGAGCGATACGAGCAGCACCACAAACTGATTATCTCAGACGAGGCACTGAAGGCCGCGGCTGAGCTGGCGGCCCGCTTCATCCCCGACAGGTTCTTGCCCGATAAGGCCATCGACCTGGTGGACGAGTCCTCGTCGCGCGTGCGCCTTCAGCGGGCCGTTTCGCCGCCCACACTGAAGGACGCGATCAAGGATCTGGAGTCCATCCAGAACGAGAAGGAAGCTGCTATCAATGCGCAGCAGTACGAGTTGGCCGCTGATCTCCGGGACCGCGAGGCCAAGCTGCGCATGAAGATCGATGACATCGAATCCAACTTCCACGAACAGCAGGCTGCCGAGAAGCCTGTGGTCGGCACAGAGGACATAGCCGAGGTAGTCTCCATGTGGACCGGCATTCCGGTCATGCGGATTGCCGAGGAGGAGTCGGCGCGACTGCTCAAGATGGAAGAGGATCTCCACAAGCGGATCATCGGCCAGGAAGAGGCCATCGTCACGGTTTCCAAGGCGGTAAGGCGCGCAAGAGCTGGCTTGAAGGATCCAAAGAGGCCGATTGGCTGCTTCATCTTCCTGGGCCCCACGGGTGTCGGGAAGACGGAACTGGTCCGGGCGCTCGCGGAGTTCATGTTCGGCAGCGAAGATGCCATGGTCCGCATCGACATGTCTGAGTTCATGGAGAGGCATTCTGTGGCTCGGCTGGTCGGAGCGCCTCCCGGCTATATCGGCTATGAGGAGGGCGGTCAGCTTACAGAGGCCGTGCGGCGTAAGTCGTATTCGGTGATCCTGCTGGACGAGATCGAGAAGGCGCATCCCGAGGTCTTCAACATCCTGCTTCAGATCATGGACGATGGGCACCTGACCGACGCGAAGGGCCGAAAGGTAGACTTCCGCAATACCGTCATCATAATGACGTCGAACGTGGGCGCCGACCTTCTGCGAAGGGATGCGGTTCTCGGGTTCGCGGTGAGCCAGGACGAGGTGAAGAGCGCCCAGCAGGCTTACGAGAGGATGAAGGATAAGGTTCTGGGAGAGATGAAGAACCTCTTCCGGCCGGAGTTCCTGAACCGGATCGACGCCACAGTGGTGTTCCAGTCCCTGACCCTCATGGAAATCCGAAAGATCGTGGATCTGATGCTGACGCGAGTGCGAACAGCTCTCACCGAGCAGGAGCTCGAGCTCGACGTTACCGACGCTGCCAAAGACTACCTCGTCGAGAAGGGGTTCGACCCGAAGTTCGGGGCGAGGCCCCTCCGGAGGACGATCCAGAACCTCGTGGAGGACCAGCTGGCGGAGGGATTGCTCAACAGCCGGTTCCAGCGGGGCCAGACCATCGTGGTGGATTACAGGGACGGCGAGCTGGTGTACGAGCCCAGGAAGGCCCTGGTGGAGAGCCAGGCGTAACGAGCGTTTAGCTATTAGCGATTAGGCAGTGCTTAAGATAGGATAGCGAGGGGCCGGAGTTGAGAGCCTCTCGCTATCCTGGTGTTTATGGCCGCTTCCACCGCCACTGCTGGCCGACGGCTAAAAGCTATTGGCTAACAGCTAACAGCTTACTGAGGTACTCATGGCCAAGAATCGGACGAAGTTTGTCTGCGACCGCTGTGGGGCTGAGAGCCTCAAGTGGATGGGCCGCTGCCCGGAGTGCGGCGAGTGGAACACCCTCGTGGAGTTCACCGAGGCAACCTCGACGGCGAGGAGCGTACCCAAGAGCAGCAGCGTACCGGTGCTGCTGCGCGACGTTCCTCCACAGGCGCTGGACCGAGTTCGCGTGCCCATCGGCGAGATGGATAGGGTGTTGGGCGGCGGCATCGTTCCAGGCTCCGTGGTGCTGATCGGCGGCGACCCCGGCATCGGCAAGTCCACCCTCCTGCTACAGCTGTCAGCTGTGCTGGCCGACGAGCGCGGGAGCGTGCTGTATGTGTCCGGAGAGGAGTCGGTCTACCAGGTGAAAATGCGCGCAGAGCGGCTTGGGCTGCGCAGCGAGCGGCTCTACCTCTTCGCGGAGAGCAACCTGGACAGAATCATCGAGCACATCGAGCAGATCTCGCCGTCGCTCGTGATCATCGACTCCATTCAGAGCGTCTACCTGGAAGAGGTGGGTTCCAGTTCTGGGAGCGTGAGCCAGCTACGGGAATGCACCGCCAGGCTGATTCAGCTTGCCAAGACCGGTGGAGTGCCGGTATTCCTGGTAGGACACGTCACGAAGGAGGGCGCGATAGCTGGACCCAAGCTACTGGAGCACATGGTGGACGCCGTGCTCTATCTGGAGGGGGAGAGATTCCATTCCTATCGCCTTCTTCGAAGCGTGAAGAACCGGTTCGGCTCCACCAACGAGATCGGCGTGTTTGAAATGCACGAGGAGGGGATGCTGGAGGTGCCCAATCCATCCGTAGCGTTCCTCGCCGACCGGACGCTGATGCGCAGCGGCTCGACGGTGGTGGTGACACTCGAGGGCACCAGAGCCCTGCTGGCGGAGATTCAAGCCCTCACCGCCTATGCCCCTTCGCATATTCCCAGGCGTACCGCCTACGGTCTTGATGTTCCGCGAGTGCTGTTACTGACGGCGGTTTTGAGCAAGAGGCTCGGGCTCAAGCTGTACGACCAGGACGTCTACGTAAACGTGGTGGGCGGCCTGCGAATCGATGAGCCCGCTGCCGATCTTGGAGTTGCCCTCGCGATCGCTTCCAGCCTACGAGACCTTCCCGTGGATCCGGAGTTGGCTGTGGTTGGAGAGGTGGGACTTTCCGGTGAAGTACGTGGAGTCAGTCACCTGGAACAGAGATTGAAAGAAGCGGAGAAGCTGGGGTTCAAGCGGTGCCTGGTACCGCGGTCTTCCAGGATACCCAAGAACCCTGGGATAGAGGTGCTCACTGCTCACGGACTGGAAGAGGCCATTGATATGGCCCTGACGAAATAGACGAGGCGGCGTGGCTCGTGACAGGAAAATGGGTGAGGGTTGGCAAGTCGGGGCGGCAGTTGGCTGGGGGCGGCTCAGCTTGACGCTGTGGCGATACCTGCTCTAGACTGCGGCCGGTTTCGATGACCCCCGGGCAGCCAACGACTGCCGCTTTTGAATGGGAGGAGACTACGAATGAACAAGGCCGAGGTGAATCCTCTCGGTATTACTGACACCGTGCTGCGCGATAGTCATCAGTCCTTGCTGGCGACTCGCATGAGGATCGAGGACATGATCCCTGCGATGGAGTGGCTGGACGAGATCGGCTACTGGTCGCTGGAAGTCTGGGGAGGGGCCACCTTCGACGCCTGTATGCGCTTCCTCGACGAGGATCCATGGGAGAGGCTCCGGATCATGCGAAAGCGCATGCCCAAGACCAAGCTTCAGATGCTGCTGCGCGGTCAGAACATCGTGGGCTACCGGCACTACGCGGACGACATAGTGGAGCGGTTTGTAGCCAAGGCTCGAGACAATGGAATGGACATCTTCCGGATCTTCGATGCCCTCAACGATGTCCGTAACATGGAGACGGCCATTCGTGCCACCAAGAAGGTGGGCGGTCACGTTCAGGGCACTGTCTGCTACACGCTCAGCCCCGTTCACAGCAACGACGGTTTCGTGAAGATGGCGCGCGAACTGCTGGATCTGGGCTCCGACTCCATTTGTATCAAGGACATGGCCGGTCTGATTTCCCCGTCCGATGCGCATGACCTGGTGACTCGCCTCAAAGCGATCACCGACAAGCCAATTTCGCTGCACGCTCACTACACCAGCGGGATGGCCTCCATGGCCTACCTGAAGGCGGCCGAGGCCGGTGTGGACATGGTCGACTGCGCTATCTCCAGCATGTCCCTGGGCACGTCGCAGCCGCCGACGGAGACCATGGTCGCCGCAATGGCTGGTACACCCAGGGACACTGGGCTGGATATCGGCAAGCTTTCACGCATCGGCAAGTACTTCGCCGAGGTGCGGAAGAAATACAGTCATCTGGAGTCCAACATGCACGGCGTGGATACAGATGTGCTGCAGTTCCAGATCCCAGGCGGCATGATCTCGAACATGGTCAACCAGTTGCGGGAGCAGGGGCAGGAGGGCAAGCTGCCCGACGTATTGGCGGAAGTCCCACGAGTGCGTGCGGAGTTGGGGTATCCGCCTCTGGTTACTCCATCCAGCCAGATCGTTGGCACTCAGGCGGCCCTGAACGTCCTGCTCGGCGAGCGCTACAAGATGGTAACCAAGGAGACCAAGAACCTGGCCAAGGGGCTATATGGAAAGACTCCAGCCCCGATCGATCCCGAAATCAGGAAACTGGTTCTCGGCGACGAGGAGATCATCAGCGAGCGCCCCGCGGATCTATTGGAGCCGGAGTTCGAGAAGGCAAAGGCCGAGATAGGGAGCCTTGCCAAGAGCGACGAAGACGTGATCTCATACGTCCTGTTTCCGCAGGTGGCAAAGGAATTCCTTGCCAACCGCGGAAAGAAAGCGCTGGGGCTGACTGCTGAGCAGGTTGCCGCGGTGGCCGCGGCCCTGGGTGCGATGGGAGAGCCTTCCGACGGCTCTTCAGTTCCCGCCACAGCCCCGGCCGTAGCCGCTGCTCCCGCGGCACCCGCTACCGCAGCGCCTCGACCGTCCACTGCACCTGCTGCCGGAGACAAGGTTGTGGCTCCACTGCCGGGGAAGGTGCTGTCTGTGGCTGTCAAGGCCGGGGATGTGGTGCACAAAGGGGATGAGTTGTGCGTGATCGAGGCGATGAAGATGGGCAATAGTATCAAGGCGCAGCGAGATGGGACGGTTCGAGAGGTTTTCGTCTCGGCGGGCGATTCCGTTGGATTCGCCACCCCACTCCTCGTGATTGGATGAGCGGCGCGCCGCGTGGAGGGCTGAAGTTGGATGTCTTGGGAGTCGCCGGCAAGGAGCACAAGGTAGAGATAGCCGCCGGCCCAGCCGGATCTACTACAGTAGTCGTGGACGGGAACGTCTTCGAGATTAGGCGTGATCCTGGCGACACGAACAAGGTGTTCGTCGGCAAGCCTCATACGGTCGAGGTCAAAGAGACCGATGGTAGCGGGGTCACGGTGATCGTCGATGGCGTGTCCCAGAGAATCAATTTGCCTGAGTCTCTTATGCCACCGAGCGCGAGAGTCTCTGCCAAGGGGCTCGGTGCTGGAGCGTATAGAATGCTGATCGGCAACGCCGATCACGAGGTCGAGCTTCGGAACGGTGGGGCGAACGGGACCACTGTCGTGGTGGATGGGGCTACATTCCAGGTCGAGCGCGCGAATGCGAAGACCCTCCTCGTCAACGGCAAGCCCCACGCGGTGGAAGTGAAGGAGCGAGGCGCGAGCTCGGCCGGGGTTCTGGTTGACGGTTCGCCACAGACGGTGCAGATAGTAGCCAAGAGGTAGCGGTTGTGCGCAACGCAGCCTTTGGGGCCAGGTATATGATCGTATGTTGGTTCTTTGACAGGCCATATGGCCTGTGCTAGTATGCGGTGGTCGAACGATCGCTGCTGTCATCGGGCGGTGGCGGGTTCTAGCTAGACGTTCCCAGTCGGGAACGAGTGATGCGTACAGCGAGCACATGCGAAACTACCTAGTGTACTTGGCCGGCGGCAAGTACACTTTTTGTTCTATACACTGTTAGAGGGGGTGCACTCAAGCGGTCAGATAGGTTCGAATAGAAGGAGACGCAAAATGAGTGTGGAGTTCGCCATCCGTCTTGTCGGGGGCGTGGTGGCGGCGATGGTGGGATGGCAGTTCGGACTTATTCTCACTGATACATCATCCCAGAATTATCTTCTTTACGTCTTCACCATCGCCGCAGCGACCTTCGGTATCGGCCTGCTTATTACACCGTACGTGACCGTTCGTCCTTTCAACTGGGCAAGAGGACGAGTCAGCAATATGCCTGCCCACGACGTCGTGGCCGGGGCAATCGGCCTCGTGGTAGGTCTGTTGACTGCTGCCCTGCTGTCTCTTCCCCTCTCGCTTCTTCCGTCTTATCTCGGGAAATTCCTACCTGTGGTGGCCAGTCTCGTGCTCGGGTACTTTGGCGCCACGATCATGGTGACCCATCGGAAAGACGTATTCCAACTCGTGGGGTTGTCTAAAGAAGGAGGCCGAGGCAAGAGCGGGCCGGAGCACAAGGTGGTCATCGATACGAGTGCCATCATCGATGGGCGAATAGCAGATATCAGCCATACCGGCTTCATAGTCGGGACCATGGTGATTCCGCGTTTCGTCCTAGCCGAGCTTCAGCAAATAGCCGACTCTCCTGACGCCGTGCGCAGGAACCGCGGCCGCCGAGGCCTGGAGATGTTGAACAAACTCCAGAAGGAGTCCGTGGTGCCCATCGAGATCTCCGACGTCGAGGTTGACAGTGTCCCTGACGTGGACGGGAAACTGGTTCGGCTGGCTAAGAACATGCGCTGCTCGATCATTACCAACGACTACAACTTGAACCGAGTGGCCGAGCTTCAGGGAATTAAGGTGCTCAACATAAACGAGCTGGCCAACGCGGTGAAATCGGTGGTGTTCCCCGGAGAGGAGATGATCGTTCGAATCATTCAGGAAGGCAAGGAATTTGGCCAGGGTGTCGCCTACCTGGACGACGGAACCATGGTGGTTGTGGAGAACGGGCGTCGCCACATAAATGGCGACGTGGACATAGTGGTGACTCGCGTGCTGCAGACTGTAGCCGGCCGCATGATCTTCGCTCACCCCAAAGCGCCGCAGCACCAGAATTGAGAGGGGAAGACACGTAGAGGGGGAGAATGGGAGACGCGGAGACGGGGAGATCCAGAGCTCAGGCCTCAGGACTCAGGACTCAGCACTCACTCCTCAGTCCTCAGTCCTCATCCCTCGTTTCCCGCGGTGCGGTGATCGTGGCCGCCGGACGTGGGACGAGGATGGGAGCAGACAAGGTGTGGCTTCCCCTCGGACCCCTCCCCGTGGTGGCCTACTCTTTGCGAGCTTTTTCGACACACGTGGCGCGCCTCGTGCTGGTTGTCAGTCAGGAGAGACTCGCGAATGCACGAAACCTGGTGAGTGAGTTGGGCATTCGTGCCGAGGTGTGCAACGGGGGAGAGCGGCGCCAGGACTCGGTGTGGCAGGGGTTAAAGGCTTTGGGTGACGTGTCGTTGGTAGCGATACACGACGGCGCCCGCCCGCTGGTGCGCGGCCGGCTGATCGACGCTTGCTACGATGCCGCCGCGAGGTATGGGGCCGCTGTCGCCGCGGTGCAGGTGCGGGATACACTGAAGAGGGGCGACGCGGAGGGGTTTGTGGGCGCGACCGTGAGTCGGGATGCGTTGTGGGCGGCGCAGACTCCACAGGTCTTCCGCACGGAGCTGCTCAAGCGGGCCTACGAGGCATTGGAGGGAGAGGTCACCGACGACGCAGGAGCCGTGGAGCGTCTGGGGTACGCGGTGCGGATAGTCCCGGGGGACCCGTACAACATAAAACTCACGACCCGAGAAGACCTGGACGTGGCGAGGACTTTGGTGGCTCGCCGCGTTCGAGCGGAAGTGCCCTGACGTGGGGCAAGGCGTCCGAGTCGGGACCGGCTACGACGTTCACCGGCTGGTGAAGGGGCGCCCGCTGGTACTTGGCGGTGTTACGATTCCCCACGAGACCGGCCTGGAGGGGCACTCCGACGCAGATGCGCTTCTCCACGCGGTGATGGATGCGTTGCTCGGCGCTGCCGGGTTGGAGGATATCGGGCATCACTTTCCGCCCGACGACGAACGTTTTCTGAACGCGTCCAGCCTCGGGCTGCTGGCTACGGTGAGGTCTCTTGTGGAGGATGCCGGTTGGAGCGTGGTGAACGTCGACTCGACGGTTGTCGCCGAGCGACCTAAGCTGGCGCCGCACTTGCCGGCGATGAGGCGGGCGATCGGCGAGGTTCTGGGGCTATCGGAACGCGAGGTCGGCATCAAGGCCACCACTAATGAGGGACTCGGTTTCGTCGGCCGGCGCGAGGGTATCGCCGCCATCGCTGTGGCGCTTCTGGCGAGGCGTGAAGAGAGGAATCTGGAGGAGTAAGCTTGGCTCTCAGGATAACCAACACGATGACGGGGCGGGAAGAGGAGTTCATACCGAGGGGCGAGGTCGTCAAGATTTACTCCTGCGGCATGACTCCGAAATTCCATCCTCACGTCGGTCACGCCCGTTTGTTCGTCTCCATGGACGTGATCCGGCGATACCTTCTGTACCGTGGCTACAAGCTTCACTACGTCCAGAACTTTACCGATGTGGACGACAAAATCATCGCGAGAGGCCAGAAGGAAGGAATCAACCCGCGGGACGTCGCCCAGAAGTATACCGACTCCTATTTCGAGGTGATGGACGCCCTCAAGGTCATGAGGGCAGACGAATATCCGAAGGCGACGCACGTGATCCCGCAGATCATCGCTTTCGTCGAGAAGTTGATAGAGCAGGGCTACGCGTACGATGTGGACGGAAACGTTTACTATCGTGTGAGCAAATTCCCCGAGTATGGGCGGTTGTCTAAGCGCTCCGAAGACGAGGGAGTGATGGCGGGCGCCCGGGTCGAGGTGGAGCCGGGGAAGGAGGACCCCAGGGATTTCGCGCTCTGGAAGAGAGCGAAGGAGGGAGAACCCTTCTGGGAGAGCCCATGGGGTCCCGGCCGCCCTGGATGGCACATCGAGTGCTCGACGATGATCCAGCAGACCCTTGGCGAGCAGATCGACATTCATGCCGGCGGACGTGACCTGATCTTCCCCCACCACGAAAACGAGATCGCCCAGAGCGAGGCATACTGCGGCTGCTCGCCCTTCGCACGGTACTGGGCTCACGTTGGTCTCCTGAACATAGGCGGAGAGAAGATGTCTCACTCGTTGAACAACTTCCTTACCGTTCAGGAACTGCTCCAGCGGTATGAGCCCGCGGTGGTGCGCCTGTATCTGATTTCGATACCGTATCGGGCCCCTATGGCATACAGCGAGGATGGAGTAGAGGCGGCTGCCAGGGCTCTGGCGCGTCTCCGCTCGGCTCTAGAGGCCCCTACCGGTTTAGCTGCAAGCCGTCCCGCAAGACCGGAGGAGCTGGCGACCGCCGAGAAGCTGGCAGAGACGACGCAGCAGGCGTTCGAGGCGGCGATGGATTCGGACTTCAACAGCGCCCAGGCGCTGGCTGCGCTGTTCGACCTCGCCCGCGAGACGAACCGACTGCGCACGCAGGAAGGGTACCCAAATGAAGCCCTCGAGGTCGCGCAGAAGAAGATGGTAGACCTTGCTGGTGTGCTGGGCCTCGAATTGCAGAGTTCCAGGTCGGCCGAGGCCAGGGACGCCGATCCGTACATAGATCTTCTTGTCGAGATCAGAAACAAGCTGAGGTCGGCCCGGCAGTGGGCGCTCTCCGACGAGATACGAGACAGGCTTCGGGCCCTGGGGGTTGCAATTGAAGACAGGCCGGAAGGGTCAATCTGGAAGTACGAAAAACCGTAGCCGAACGGAGCCGCGACGG
>JAJYKO010000055.1 GCA_021788565.1 Chloroflexota bacterium | reverse complement strand
ACGGCCTGCCGAGCGAGCACAGATACGAGTATACGAGTACACATCGTTGCATCAGGCACCGTTCCGTGATAAAATCGAAATGATCCAAGTAGTATTTCCCCCGGCTGCAAGGCACGAACGACCCCTGTATTGCGTCTTCAGAGGGCAGAGCGAAGATGCCAGTAGACTGTCCAGCCTGTGGTCAAACGAATCCGGAATCCGCAGCCTACTGCAGCGGATGCGGCCGCGGCCTCTCAACCCGGCGTTCGGGTATCCACCTCCCTGAGTCTTCGGTTCTCGTTGGGCGCCGGCACGAGCTAGGGAGCCTCGTTGCCGGCCTGGATAGCGCCTCTGCGGGGCGAGGAAGGCTCGCGATGCTCGCTGGGGAGGCCGGCATCGGCAAGACATGGATAGCGCGGGAAGTGGCCCGCCAGGCGGCTGGGCGTGGGGCCATCGTGCTTTGGGGTTCCAGCCTTGAGGGTGACTGGCAGCCCCCCTACGGGCCCTGGGTTGAGGCGCTCGGGGAGTACGTGCGCTCGAGCGAGGCCGAGGGACTTGGGCGAGCCCTTGGTCCTGGGGCGGCTGCCCTTGCGCAGATTGTTCCTGAGATCCGCGTGATCCTGCCCGATACAGCCCCAGCCCCACCGCTCAGCCCCAGTGAAGAGCGGCTTCGTCTCTACGAAGGCGTGACCCAGTTTCTGCTTGCCATTGCCACTCGGAGCCCGGTTCTGCTGGTACTGGACGACCTCCACTGGGCGGACCGCGACTCCCTCGGCCTCCTCCACAGCCTCGCCCGCTTCGTCCCCCGCTCGCACCTGATGGTTGTGGGGGCATACCGGGACGTGGAAGTGGAGCCGTCTAGGGGGCACCCGCTGACGGAACTGCTGGCCAACCTCCACCGCCAGGACGCCTACCACCACATCCTCCTCCGCGGCCTCGCACAGGACGAGGTGGCAGAGTACCTGGCACACTGGGCGGGTCAGGCGCTGCCGGTGGGGCTGGTGGAGTCGATCTACGCCCAGACTGATGGCAACCCATTCTACGTTCGCGAGGTGTTCCGGCATCTGCTGGAGGAGCGCAAGATCCTGCAGCGCTCTGGCCGGTGGTCGACCGATTTCAGTCTCGGCGAGCTTGGGATCCCAGAGGGGGTGCGGCGGGTAGTTGAGCGCCGTGTTGCGTGCCTATCGGAGGAGACTGGGAGGATGCTGCGTCTCGCCGCGGCCTTCAGGGGCACGTTCGGGTTCCGGTCTCTCCAGGCGCTGATGGAGTTGCCGGAGGAGGTGTTGCTTGGGTGTCTGGATGAGGCGCTGGCTGCGGGGCTCGTGAGCGTAGTGGATTTGGAGCCGCCTATGTACGACTTTGCGCACGCTATTGTGCGGCAGACGCTGTACGACAGGCTGAACCCCGACCGGCGGGCGCGCTTGCACCGACGGATCGCGCGAGCCCTGCGTGAGGTCTACGCTGGACACGAGTCGCGGCATGCTGCTGAGATTGCCGTGCAGTACCACGCTTCAATTGGCTTGCCTGGTGAGGGGGAGGGGGTTCCATACGCCCTGGCGGCGGCGGAGCAGGCGAGTGCGGGCTACGCGCACGAGCGCGCAGTCACATTTCTCAGGATGGGGCGAGACCTGTCCGCGGAAAGTGAAGCGGGGGTGAGGGCGGACGTACTGTGCAAGCTTGCGGTTGCGGAGGCGGAAGCGCTGCAGCTGATGGAGGGGCGGGAGACTGCGGAGGAGGCGCTCGCTGCGATGTTGGAGGCGGGCGCCGAGCCCGTGGAACGGGCGGCGTTCCTGGCGCTGGTGGGGCGAGCGCTCAAGGACGGTGGAGCAGAACCAAGTCTCTGGGAGCCGCTGGTCGAGCGCGGCATTTCCCTTTGTGGTGAAAGGCGCGATCTCGCCTGGGCGAGGCTAACACTCCTGTGCGACAGCCTCGAACCCGTGTCGGGCGGCGGAATCGGCGCCGCGCGATGGCTGGGACATGATGCGCTGGCCGTGAGCATCGCCCGAGCCAGCGGCGACGAAGATGATTACGCGCGCACGCTGGACGCGCTCGAGTCACGAACCCCTGAAGAGACATCCAGGGTACTCACGCTCGCCCGGACCTGGGAGCGGCCGACGGCGATTATGCGGGTACTGGACATGGTGGGCAGAGACCTGCTGAAACGCGGCGAAACCTACCGTGAAGCGGTGGAACTGTACCAGGAGTTGCTGGCAACCAGCGAGCGCTGTGGATCGATTGCCGGGCAGGGCGAGGCCCTGCTTCAACTGGCTGTCACGCAGGCCCAGCTCGGGGAACTATCGCTGGCTCAGCAGATGGGAAGACGAGCGCATGAAATGATCGCGCGGCTCGGGCCGGCGCATGAGCTGCGATTCCAGGAGAGAGGGCTTGCGGTCACGCTGGCCTACTTCCTGGATGCCGATTGGTCCGCCATGGCCGCTGGGGCAAGCCAGTTTGTGACTGCTTTAGGGGAAACCCAGAATCCTCGTGCACATCTCGCCGCCGCCTGCGCCGCGCTCGCCCAGGGCAGGACCGGGAGCGGTACCGAGGCCCACGGGCTCCTGGAAGTGCTCACGCCCGTGATTGCGTGCATCGAGCCGACGATCTACGTCCATCAGGCCACGGTGCTCTTCGCCTCCACGGCCGTCTGGGACGTGGGCGCAGCCGAGTTCGCGCCAACATATCTGCGTCTGGCACGCGACATCATAGAGGCCGGTTTTGGCCGTAACATGCTTGTGCATGAGCTTACCGTTGCCCGTATGACCGCTCTACTCGGCGATATCGTTGAAGCTTCTAACTGCTTCGGTCATGCGCGAGAGGTGCTCGATGCCGGCGGACTTCGAACCAGTCGCGCGATCGCGGACTACGACGAGGCCCTGGCCCTCGTCCGCGCAGGCTCGGCCGACCGCGAGCACATCCTTGCGCTGCTCGATGCCGCCCTCGCCTCCTTTCACTCCCTGGGCATGACCGGCTGGGCGAAGCGCGCCCTCGACCTCAAGGGAAAACTGGCCCCGCCGCCGGTGCTTTCAGTTGAAAGCCCCCACTCCAACGGACTCACCCCTCGCGAACTCGACGTCCTGCGCCTCCTTGCCAGCGGCAAGACCAATAGGGAGATCGCGGAAGCACTGGTGCTGAGCCCTCGCACTGTCGAGCAGCATATCGCCCACCTCTACGGGAAGATCGGCGCCCGCGGTCGCGCCGACGCTACCTCCCACGCGCTTCGCCACGGCCTGGTCGAGCCAGACGAACGGTAGGCCGTAAGTACGGCCGTAAGTATGGAAGTAAGTATTTTCCCCTATACATCTGCCTGAACCACCCCGTATTTTCCGCGGCAAAATATAGGATTTCCTGGATGGCGGCCCCGCCCTCGGCTGATAGATTGCCGGATGCAGGCTGGGATCGTCCTGCCATGCGCGTCTCGCCGGTCCTGAAGACAGCGATCCACGGCGTCCGGCAGCTTTCCTTGACCGTAGATCGAGACCCATGCTGGGGGAATGTGCATCCATGAGGCAGCTTGTTCGCGATGGGGTGGCCCTTGCCTTCGAAGATGTGGGGAGGGGTGCCCCGCCCGTCTTGCTCATTCACGACCTTGGGGATGACCACAGTTCGTTCACGCAGCAGATTGAGCACTTTCGGCGTGGCCATCGTGTGGTGGCGGTCGATCTGCGGGGGCATGGCGAAAGCGGCGGGCCGGAGGGCAGCCACACCATCGCCGAGTCTGCCGACGACCTGGCCTGGCTTTGCTACGAGCTAGGGGTTTACATGCCGGCGGTGGTCGGCCATGGGCTGGGCGGTGCCATCGCGCTCGAGCTCGCTACCCGCTACCCGGAACTTCCCGCCGCGGTCGTTGCTCTGGATGCGCCGATCGGGTCGCTGGTGGAGACAGGTGCAGCCAGCGAGTCGGAAGTGGCTTGTTGTCTGGTTCCTGTGCTCTACGTCGAAGCCGGCAGCGAGGCCGCGTACCTGGGCCATCTACGGGAGAGGTGCCCTCGCCTAACGGTGAGCAGGTTCGAGGAGGCCGGTCACCTCCTCCACCTGGAGTGGCCGGATCAGATCAACGCGCTGATCGATTCGTTCCTGGCGAGCCCGGAACAGGAGTGGTGGCTCGCGCGCGATATATCTCAGCAATAATTCTCGGCAGAGGCCAACGGAAGAGGCGCCCGACGATTGAGCCTGGACTCGGTCCTCTTCTGATTCCACGCTTGGAAGGAGCACCCTGATGATCCAACGCCGCATCGTAGCCCGCGTCGCGCTCACCGTCTTCCGGCTGCTGGCCCTGATCCGACTTCGCCCGGCCCTCCTAGCGCTTCCTGGAGCCTGCCTTCTCGCGGCGCTTGTCACCGCGTCGATTCCGATTCAACAGACGAGCGCCGCGGCGCCGCCCCCGCCAGCAGCGGTCTCCATCACCGCGTCCGGCTTCCAGCCGCCGTTGGTGACCATCCAGGTGGGCCAGAGTGTTGGTTGGACCGACGATTCCGGCTCTGCCCAGAGCGTCACCGCCGACAACGGCCTCTTCGACTCCGGAAGCCTGCCGGCGGGCGCTGGGTTCAGCATCGCCCTGGCGACCCCCGGGGATTACCACTACAAGTCCACCACTAACCCATCTCTCACCGGCGTGGTGCGGGTGGCCCCGCTCGGCCTGGAGGGTCCGGGGAGCGACCTCGCAAACAACCACATCCCCAACCTGGCCTTCGCCCCCGTCGATTCTAACGATCTATCGCCATACCCCCCGTTCGCCCTCACCGCTTCCCGCACCCGGCTGCTCCTCCGCTTCACCTCCACAGCCACGGTCGCCCAGGCCAACGCCGCGTTGACCGCTGCAGGAGTGGTGATCATCGGCGGCCAGCCCAAGACTGGCATCCTCCTGGTGGCCGCCCCGGATAGCGCGGACTTCACCGCCCTCGAGGCGGCTCGGGCATCGCTGCGGGCCAACCCGGCGGTAAGCTCAGCCGCCATGGATCTCGAGGAAACGCTGGCGGCGCTGCCCCGCCCGGCTGAGGCCATGCTGGCTCTTGGGGGGCCGATCGGAGGCGATCCCTTCCAGTGGACGTGGGAGAGCACTACCACTACAGCGGGCGCGCCCACGGGTGCCGGCGGCAACTGGGGGCTGGAAGCCTCCCGCTTCCCCCAGGCCTGGAACCTACTCGAAACCATCGTACGAAAGAACAACAGCGTCGAAACCGGCATCATAGACGGCGGTTTCGAACAGAGCCACCCCGACCTCCAGGGCAGGCTCACCGTCGATCCGCTGTGCACCGACTACCTCATAAGCTCCGACCGCTGCACGGGGAACAATCTCAACGACCACGGGACCCACGTGGCCGGCATCATCGGCGCTACCTACGACAATCCCGCCGCCGATCCCACTGAGGCCGGCCACTCCCTGGGAGTGAGCGGCGGCAACCCGGTCGCCAGGATGGTCGGCGCTCCAAAGAACTTTGGCGGAGAGAAGGTCACAACCGACAGCATTATCGCGATCTTCGGCCTGATGCTAGACGCCAAGGAAAACGGGAAGATTCCCAACCTACGGGTGATCAACTTCAGCTCAGCCCAGGACTGGAAGAGCGCCCAAGTCGACGCGTGGAAGGCGCGCTACAACAAGGCGACCTGTGGTCCCAACGACAACGACGACGGCAGCGGCACCGAGTGGTGCACGCCGAACAACCTGGACAAGTGGCTGGAACAGTTCGCCGATGTTGGAGACGACTACCGTGCAGTGGCCGAGCGTGCAGCCGACCTCGACGTCATGCTCGTCCAATCCGCGGGCAACACCAGCCAGGAGTTCTGTGTTCCCTATTTCAAGCCGGACGGCACTCCTATTCCTACTTTCCTGCCGGACGGTACTCCCAATCCCGACTGCCGCTTCGAACCGACCAAAGCCACCAGCACGGCGGTGTTTGCCTGGGCAGAGCACCACTGGACATCGTCACTCCCCAAGCCAGTGCTGGTGGTCGAGTCCATCGACGAGTACCTGGCCCGATCCGGCTTCTCCGGCATAGGGGGCGACGCCTCGGCGCCCGGCAGTAATATCGTCAGCACCATAACAGGCGGAAGCTATGGCTGGCTGAGCGGTACCTCCATGGCAGCGCCCCACGTCACCGCCTTGGCCGGCTACCTCCTCGCCTTCAACCCGAACATGACCCTCCAGCAACTGCGGGACACGATTCTCGAATGGGCCCGGGCGGACGTTCCCGCCGAGGTCTCCTCTCGCATCGACGCCTTCGCGACACTGTTGTCCCAGCCGGGTGCGGCAAAAGCCCTGGTGGATGTCAACGACCACACCAAAGACGGCAACCAGCGGGTGATCTACGGGCCCGGTGGCGCCGAAATCCGCGAGGATCTCAACTACACATCTACAGGGCTCAACGACCCGGTGACCGGCAGGGAGTACGCCACCGATCCCGATGGCAAGGTCGACATGCGCGACTTCCGGCGATTTCGGGACTCATGGCTCCAGAGGTGCGTCGAGAGCACGACGCCCGAGGCATCCTGCCCGGCCAAGGACTCCATCCTCCTGGACGGCTCGGCCGGCAATCTGAAGAGGGACGAGAACCTCGATGGCTGCGTCCACTCGGCTGATCCCGTGAACTGCCCAACTCACGAGAACATTTACTCCCGCTTCGACTTCAACGGCGACGGGCGGGTCTCGCGTACGGACAGCATGCAAGTGCCGTTGAAGACTGATGGCAGCCCCGCCGCCAGCAAGACCGAGGCCACTGACATGACCGACCTGCAGGTGCTTGCCAGCCAGTGGGAGAGCCGCAACGACACCGATCCGGCCGTGATCAAGGTGAAGACCGAGGGCTGGAAGGCAGCCGACCTCGATTCGCTGATGCGCTCCGGAGACCTGGAGATCCACGCGGACGACTTCTTCACGGCGGGGGCCACCTCCGTCGATGTCACTTTCTCCTCGCCCGGCCTGAGTATCCCGTCTCGCACCCTCCTCAAAGGGGACGACTTCCTGGTCGCCACTGTCCCCGACGGGTTTCCGGTCGAGGTGACCGCCCAGGCCACCATCGACGGCCTGGCCCGCCAGGCTGCCCCTCAGACCGTCACCCTGAAAGCCGGCGAGGATAAGAGGCTCGACCTCTCTGCCGCCGCTCTAACGCTCTCCGCCGTCCGGACCTCCATGCCGGCCGACGGGACCTCGACGACCACCATCACAGCGACCCTGAGCGCGGGCTCCGGCTCCACCGCTACTGGCATGTCTGGCCAGGCGGTCACATTCGCCATGGCGCCCACGGGCTCAACTAGCGCAATCCTCAAACCGACGACCGCCACCACCGACACCAACGGTCAGGCCATGACGACCTTTACCGCCGGCACCACAGCCGAGAGTTACACTGTCACCGCCCAGGCCGCCCTTAACGGCCTCACCCTCAACGCCACGCTGCAGATCGAGACGACCAAGAGACTCGTCATCTCCTACACATGGAAGGAAACGCCGGTGGCGTGGTCGGAGAGCGGGTCCACCCGCTGGACGAACCCTCCACCTAACATGCCGGACTGCAAGGACCCTGCCGTCTTTGCCACCGTGGGCTACTGCATAGACAGTTCGACCGCCGGCCTCGACACCGCTCAGACAAACGCCGGCCTGACCCGTCAGGGCACCCTTACAGGCTCGGGATCGAGTTTCACGCTCAGCGAGACCGTCGGCACAGGGGCCAACCACTCAAAGGAGAACTGGTCAATCAGTCTGGACCCCAGCGGTTCACCGACTCAGGGTGGCGCGCAAACCGCATACTGGCAGGTCGACCCCACCTGGGCCAGCCACTATCAGAACTACGCCGTTCTGGGCGTCTCTGCCCAAGATCTATCAGGCGGGATCACCATCAACGGCCTCGAATCGGTGGCCGCGCTTCCTTACCAGCACGTCCTTCAAACCACCAGCTCCCAAGGAACCGCCCCGGTCGAGCTCCCGGAGGCCAGCGGATACATGCTGCTGATCGATCGCGGCGACGGCTCCGCCCTGCAGTACGCCGGCAGCGAAGGTCTCCCGATAACCTTCAAGGCTAAAGCGGGTGGCGGATTCGAGCCCTACCAGTACTGCGGCACCGTCACCAGGAACGACCTCACCTCCACCTACGGCTACCGGGTCGGCACCGCCAGCGACTGGATCACAAACGGCGTCGACCTGACGCGCAAGACCACCTATTCCTCTGGTGACCGGCCGATGCCGGTAGGCACCAGCTCGCTGACGATCGGCTATGCCTTCGCCGCCGTCGTCAGCTACGAAGGGCAGCCGGCGACAACGCCGGTGCTACCTGACTGCAAGGTAGCCCAACCGCCGGTGGCCGGCTTCGACTTCAGTCCCGCCTCCCCGGGTGAGGGGCGCGTCGTGTCCTTCACCGACCGCTCCACCGACCCCGATAACGATATCGTCAAGTGGGAGTGGGACTTCGGCGACGGGCCCAGCCCTCGCCCGCAGCCCTGCTCGGCTACCGATCCCAATAGCTGCCACATCTACGCCGACAACGGCTCTTACACCGTCACGCTCAAGGTCACCGACTCCGCTGGGAACACCAACTCCACGTCGAAGATGGTAGCGGTGGTCAACCTGCCCCCGGAGGCGGGCATCGACTCCGTCACAGTTCAGCAGGGCCAGACGTTCACTCTCTACTACCGGATTTGGGATCCCGGCTGGATAGACCAGACGGCCCTAACCTACCAGGTGACCTCCACCAACGCAGCATTCCCAACCTTTGGGGCCACGGCTGCCGCTGGGGACTACCAGGCGGACATGAACAGCCTGGGCACGATGCCGCCCGGAGTCTACCCGCTGACCCTCACCGTCTCCGACAAGGACGGGGCAACCGGCACCGCCACGGCCACCCTCACCATCCTTGGCGCGGGCACCCCGACCCAGACTTCCACGGCCACGTCGACCCCCATCACGACCTGCAATACGTCGGTGACGCTGGATGCGGAGGAGCAATCCCTGGTCAACCTGATCAACGCTTATCGTGTGCAGAACGGCCTCCAGCCGCTGCAGGGGGTCTCGCCTACCCTCACCATGGCTGCCCAGCGCCACTCTCTCGACATGGCAAAGACCGGCAACTTCAGCCACACCGGCTCCGACGGCAGCACTCCGCTCCAGAGGATACAGCAGGCGGGCTATCCCAGCGGCTACATAGGGGAGAACTTGGCCTTGGACTATACGACCGGGGCCGAGGTCATCAACGGCTGGAAGAGCTCAACCGACGGCCACAACGAGAACATGCTCAATCCCGACTGGAAGGCGATCGGCATCGACCGAGAGATGGGGAGCCAGTGGTACTGGACGGCCGATTTCGGCGACGTCCTGGACTGCCCGGGCCCCGGCACCCCGACGCCGACGGCGATCGTCACGCCGGCACCCAGCCCGTCACCCTTCGGGCCGCTCTTGCTGGTACCGGTTACGCCGACACCGACTATCACCGGCACGCCGCAGGCTACCCAGTCTCCCACCACGACAGCGGCACCGATGGCCAGCGCCACCCCAACCATGACAGGAACGGGGACGGTCACCATTACCACCACGCCAACGGGGACTGGTACAGTCACCATCACCGCCACACCGACGGGAACCAGCGCGTCAAGCCCCACAGGTACGGCCATAGCGACCTTCACTCCAAGCCCAACAGCGACCGCTACGTGGGCACCGACCTCCACAGGCACCGCCACGCCGACCCAGACCTCCACAGGCACCGCCACGCCGACCCAGACCTCGACGTCCTCGCCGACCGCCAGTGCCACATCCTCGCCCATGCCCAGCGCCACATCTTCGCCGACTGCCCTCCCGACCGCCGCGGCAACCGCGGCGGCAACTGCCACGGTGGCCCCAACGCTTATAGCAACCCGCACGGCACCTCCCACGGTGACCTCAACGCCGACGAAGACTGCCAGCTCACCTGCCGGCCTGCTCGACCCGTTCCGGATCCTGTCCAACGCAGTCGGGTCGCTCCTGGCACTGCTTGCACCCGCCCCACCCAGCGCCTCGGCGCAGACGCTGCTCTCCTATCCACCGATCCCTGCCCTGGCGCTGTCCAAAGCCGCTCCAGGGGCGGGTGAAGTGGTTACCTTCACGAACCTTTCGAGGGACGCGTCCGGCACGCCCATCGCGGCGGTTCTCGACTTCGGCGACGGCTCCACGACCGTTGATCTGGCGGCTGGGGCCAGTACCACCCACGCCTATGCCTCCAGCGCTTCCTATAGCGTGAGCCTCTCGGCCACCGACTCCGCCAGCCAGCCCCTGGCGCTGACCCGCACCGTGGTGGTGGGAGCGGCGCCGACGGCTACGACAGCGCCTACGGCCACCCTGACGCCGACCGCTACCGCCACCTCCACCCCGTCGGCCGCGCCGGATTTCACCCTGCAGGTTCAGCCGTCCACGCAGATGCTCCCCCCCGGCGGCTCGGCCAGCTACCTGGTCAGCCTCGCCTCGGTGGGAGGCTTCTCCAGCACGGTCGCCCTCAGCACCGGCACACTCCCTGCCGGAGTCACTGCGTCCTTCTCCAAGACGTCGGTGACCCCGACTACCAGCGTGACCCTGACGCTGAGTGCCACGGCCGACGTGGCCACCAGCACCTCCTTTGAGTTAGTGGTGAACGCCTCGGGCGGGAGCATCACTCACACCACCAACGTTCAGACGACCGTTGTCGACATCGGCCTGATCCCGGTCTTAAATGGCAGTTTCGAAGGCGTGGTCACCGATAAACTCACGGGCCAGCCCATCGTCGGGGCATCAGTCTTTCTGTACGGCACCTCTCTATCGACAAAGACCGACGCTCAGGGGAAATACACCATCTCAAGTGTGCCCCTCGGAAACAACAACGCCCCCAGGAGCTACAGCGTCCGGACAACGCCCACCGGTTACTGGGGCGTTAGTGTCGATGCAACCGCGGTTGCCAACGCGGTCACGCCGGTAGATCTCCAGCCCGTGCCCATTCATCACGGCTGGATCAAGGGATCGGTCTTTGTCGGGAGTCCCGATCCTACCAACTATCTCGTCGTCATACCATCCGGCATCCCGGTCCCGGGCGCCAACGTCAAAATGTCGCATTACGTCAGCAGTGGGACCTATGGCTACTATGAGACATTCGACGCAACTACCCTGACGGATGGCAGCTACCGGTCGCCTGATCTCAACCTGGAGCCCAACAACCAGCCGGCACGCTACCAGATTCAGGCCACGGCGCAGGGCTACTGGCAGTCGAGCCCGCCGTACGTGACGGTTCGAGACGGCGAGGAGACCGTGGGCGACTTGGCGATGGTGCCCCAGTGCACCGCGACTGTACGCGGCAAGATCCAGGACAACCTGGGAAATCCCATCCCCGACATGACGATACGCATCTCGCAGTCCTACGCCTCGTACTCAGCTGTCTCAATCCAGGACGGTTCCTTCCAGTTCCCAGCAGTGCTGCTTGGCTACAACAACTCGAGTGCGAGCTACAACGTTGGCTGGAGCGCGCCGAACGGTTCCAGCGGGACGTCATCTCCGTTCACAGTGTCGACCTGCGGCTCCGAGGTACCAGTGACTATCACTCTGGCGAATGTGGCGCCAACACCCACGCCGGTGTCGAACTACGGGGTCCTGGAGGGCCATGTCTACGACCAGGACAGCGGCGCGCCGGTGTCCAGTGCCGACGTTATTGCCAACTACTGCGGCGGCAGTAGATGTGGCACCGTCTACACGGACGATTCCGGCTACTACAAGATCAGCTCGATCCTGATCGGAACCGGCAGCCTCACCAGCAGGACCTTCTACGTCAGCGCCGATCGAAGCGGCTACTACTCGATCAGCTCTCAGTCGGTGATACTCACCGCTGGCCAGACGACGACCCTCGATCTCCGGATGCTAAAAGAGCGCTACGGGCAGTTTGCCGGAACCGTGCGCGACGCCGTGAGCCGCGGGCCAGTCGCGGGAGCCTACGTCGGCGGTGTAGTGGGTTATACGACCGGTCCCGACGGACGCTACCATAGCGGGGACATAGCTCTCGGTACTAACAACGCGCCCAGGACTTGGTACTTCACTACGACGGCCAAAGGCTACTGGAATAAACAGGTGTCCGCTCTCGCCGAAGCCGACAAGACGACCACAGTGGACATCGACCTGATCCCCGTCTGCCAGGGGGCCACCATAAGCGGCTCCGTGGTCGACGCCACTAACCAGCAGCCGATCCAGGGCGCCACTGTCTCTGTCAGCGGCACCAACTATAAGAGCACCACGACCGATGTGAACGGCAATTTCACCCTGTCCGGCGTCACCGTTGGGACAGACAACTCCCCTTCCCAGGTGACGGTCACGGCCTCGGCGTCCGGCTACTACGCGGACTCGAAGACGGTGAGCGTCTTCTGCGGAGCGAGCATCGTCCTCGACTTCGGCCGGCCACCCACCAACTTCGGCACCATCGAGGGAACCGTCACGGACTCCACCGGCCAGCCCATAGAGGGGGCGTTCGTGGGCAGCGAATTCGGCGGCTCCACCACCACCGACGCGAGCGGCAACTACACCCTGTCCCAGGCCCCTCTCGGTGCCAACAACGCCGACCGCACCTGGAAGGTCACGGTGATGCCGACCGGCTTCGATCCCCAGACCCAGTCCGTCACAGTGTCCGCTGACCAGACCGTGCGGCTCGACTTCCAGTTCGCCCAACCGACGGCCACGCCCATCGCGAGCGCAACCCCTGTCCCCAGCACCACGCCCGTCCCAAGCGCAACCCCTGTCCCCAGCACCACGCCCGTCCCAAGCGCCTCCCCAATCCCCAGCAGCACGCCCATACCCAGCAGCACGCCCGTTCCGAGCAACACGCCCGTTCCCAGTTCGACGACTGTGCCAGGGGCCACCTTCACGCCGGCTCCATCCGCGACGCCATCGCCGGCTCTGGAACCCACCGGCACTCCCGTTCCGTCCGCCACCCCCGTTCCGTCCGCCACCCCCGTTCCTACTACCCCGCCCTCCAATGGAGACAGCGGTGGCAGCGGTGGTGGCGGGGGAAGCAGCCAGTCCAGCGGAACCAGCGCGGAGGCGACCCAGGCTGCGCCGCTTGGAGCCGTGCCCACGGCGACTCCCACCAGCGCGCCCACGGCGACTCCCACCCCGGCGCTGGTCCAGGCAACCGGCTTCCGGGTGGCCGACATCTTCAGGGACTACTACAACAAGAGGGGTGGAGTCAGGACGTGGGGTTATCCCGTCTCGCGACTATTTACCTTCCAGGGCTATCCCGTGCAGTTCATGCAGGGGGCCGTCTTCCAGATGTTGCCCAGCGGCGTAGCTCGCCTGAACTTGCTGGATGGCGGC
>JAJYKO010001102.1 GCA_021788565.1 Chloroflexota bacterium | reverse complement strand
GCATCGCACCATTGGTCCACGGCGCGCATCGCGTGCAAGGTCGCGACCCCCGTTGGCACTCTCGAGCTCCGAGCAGGAGCTGCTGCTCGGGGTACTCGACAGCGAGCGCTTCGCCGATGTGGCTCCACCCACGGTCTATGCCACGTTGCTCGACGAAGGCCGTTATCACGGCTCGATTCGCACGATGTACCGACTCCTGGCGGCGCGCAACCAAGGCGGGGAGCGACGCAACCAACGCGTGCACCCCGTCTACGCCAAGCCGGAACTGCTTGCGGTGCGACCCAGAGAAGTCTGGAGTTGGGACATAACAAAGTGTACGCCTAGACGCTGTCGGTCCCCGCCGCATTGAGGGGGAAACAGCGCTTGAGCATGTGTGGAATGCATCGAGTTATGAAGATGCCCTTCTTCTGCTACGAGAAGAAGTGAGCCGAAGCGGCGGTGACTTGTCGGACACTGACAAGGTGACGAAGTCCGCGGGAAACGGGGCTTGAGGCGAAGTCGTTACGCCAAGATGAGTCTCTAGGCTGAGCACGAGACGGTTGAGGAATACGAACCTATTGAAACGCATCTGAGGGTTGAAATGTCACCCCTACCGACACGACTTTACCGGTGGGACACGGGTTTCGGTCGGCGACATGTATGCGCTGACCGGCGAAGGCAGGATCAACAACTTGGTGATCCTGTCGGCGGTTTGGAGAGAGCGTCGCTAGACCAAATCACCCGCGACTACTTGCGGCAAGCAAGGACAAAGACTGCGATAGGCAACCTCGCTCGTGTGTAGAGTCCAGACATGTGAACTAGGGAAGGCTTGGATCAGATGCTAAGGGAGTGTGTCCCCCGAGGCTGACCAAGCTGGCGGAGCTCTCGTAGTAGTCGGCGACAGGGAAAGCCTGTCACAGGGCGAAGGGGAGCAGCCTGAAGTGGCTTGTACGGCAGATTAGCCGACTGTAGTGAGGTGAAGACCTTTGATAATCGGTGAAATGCAAGACAAGCTGGCGAGATGGTCAACGGAGAACAAAGAACGCAAGTTTGATCGACTCCTGCGACTGATCACCGACAGAGACTGGCTCGCGGAAGCCGCGCGCGTGACCCTGGCCTCAGGCGGGGCGCGAACGGCGGGGATAGACGGAATCGACAAGCGACGCATGGAGATCGATCTCCCGGCCGAGCTATCGAGGATACGGACCGAGCTGGTGACGGGCACATATGAGCCGCTACCGGCACGTCGTGTGTATATTCCCAAAGCGAGCGACAAGAAGAAGTTGAGGCCTCTGGGCATACCGAGCCTGCGTGATCGAATCGTACAACGGGCTATGCTGATGGCGATGCAGCCGATCTGGGAAAGCGATTTTCATCGGCTTTCCTACGGCTTCAGACCCGAACGCAGCGTCCACCACGCGATACGAACGATCAAGTTGCAGCTGCAGGACGGCGATGAAACGAGCGTGTCTGGTCGCTGGATTATTGAAGGCGACCTTGCCAGCTACTTCGACACCGTCCATCATCGGCTGCTGATGCGAGCAGTTCGCAAGCGCGTTGCCGATCAACGTTTTCTGGCACTGTTGTGGAGACTCATCAAGGCCGGTAGCGTCGATCGTGGTCTCTTTCGCGCCGCCAGCGAAGGCGTTCCACAGGGGGGAGTCCTGTCCCCACTGCTATCCAACATCATGCTCAACGAGTTTGATCAGTGGATGGAAGCGAACTACCTGAGCAAGAAAGTGCGGAAGGATCGGTGGGCGTGGAACTTTGGCATTCTCAAGCGGCGACCTATCACCGTGCGAGAAGGCCGGCAGTGGAAGCCAGCGGTGGCCTACTGCCGATACGCCGATGATTTTACGGTGGTGGTGAAAGGTACCAAGGCGCATGCACAGGAAGTGCGAGACGCCTGTCGGGCTTTTCTGGAAGGAAAACTCAAGCTCACGCTCAATATGGCGAAGACCCATATCACTCACGTGAACGACGGTTTTGTCTTTCTCGGCCACCGGATCATCCGCAAACGAGGACCGCGCGGCAACATGCGCCCCGTCACAACGATACCGTGGGCGAAGTACCGGGGACTTGCGCAGAAGCTTGTCAAAGAACTGTCGGGCAATTACAGCATCAACAAAATTGACCGGGTGGAATCTCTGAATCGCATCCTCGCGGGATGGGCAGAGTTTTACCGGTTCACCGACTACACGGCAACTGTATTCCAGCGACTGGATCGGATCGTGTTCTGGAAGCTCGGGCACTGGCTTGGTCGCAAATATCGAGCCACCCTCAAAGCCCTCTGTCGTCAGTGGGTGCGTGCTCCGGAACCCGGACGGGCCAAGACCTGGGTCTTATCGGGGCCGGACAGTCACGGCGCCTTCCGAGAAATCACACTGCGGCGACTGGTGACGAGCCGGAAGGGTCAGTTCAAGTGGCGGCTGCCGCAAGGCAATCCGTATATTTTACGCGAGGAGGAGCGTCATATCTTCGAATCGCGTTACGCTGATCTCCTCATTGCCATGAGCGACACTTGAGACGGAGAGCCGGATGCGCTGAGAGGTGCAAGTCCGGTTCGGGGAGGAGAGACCGGGAAATAGTTCGACTACGCCCGGTCTCTCACTCCACTGAAGGGTCCGGGCAAATGGACGTGCTTCCACTTGTACGTCATCCTTGACATCTTCAGCCGCTACGTCATCGGATGGAT
>JAJYKO010001101.1 GCA_021788565.1 Chloroflexota bacterium | reverse complement strand
GCTTCGGGCCGGCTGGCGCCCAAAAGGGGTTTCACGTCGGGAGGCGTTTACCTGGTCCAGGTGGCGTAGCGCTCTTTCAGTCCCAGCTCGGTGAGGATTCCGTCGAGCTTCTTGACCATGGGGGCGCCGAGGTTCGTCAGGGGGCGGCGGACGGAGCCGACGGGGAAGCCGAGCAGATTGAGCCCAGCCTTGACCACGACGGGGTTCGTGTACCAGTACATCGCCTTCATGAGAGGCAGCATTCGGAAGTAGTCCCGTCTCCAGCTTTCGAAGTCCGTTCCGGAGTGCCAGGGGAGGGAGAGAGCCGCCATCTCTGCCGGAGCGACATTGGCCGTGATGCCGGCGACCCCCGAGCCGCCGAGCCCGAGGGTCGGCGCGAGGAGTCCGTACTTCGGAAAGTCGCAGCAGTACACCTTGACTGCGCCGTGGGAGAGCCAGAGCACCTCGGAGATCTGGGACGCGTCCGGCATCGCCTCTTTGTCCATGCAGATGTTGGGAGCCTCCCGGTTCATCCTCGTGATGGTCTCTGGCTCCAGGTGGACGTGGACTCGAGTTGGGTTGTTGTACAGGGCGATGGGAAGGCTAACCGAGCGCGCCACCGCGACGAAGTGCTCCAGGCAGGCCTCCTGCGGTGGGGTGACGTATGGTGGCACCGTCAGCACCACACCATCGGCCCCCCTCTCTTCCGCGTAGCGGGTCAGGGCGATGGTCTCCCTGGTCGAGGGGCAGGTGGTACCGAAGTAGACGGGGATCTTACCGTGGGCGAAGGGCGCGATGATGTCGATCACCCTTCGCCGCTCCTCGGCGGTCAGGAGCGTGGCTTCTCCGCAGGAACCCATAACCAGGAGAGCCGACGAGCCGTTGCCGGCATGGAACGCGACGAGCCTCTCGAAGACCTCGAAGTTGATCGCTTCGTCCTCGCTAAAAGGCGTCGGAATCGCTACCCAGGACCCTACGGGCTCGGCCATGAAGTTCCTCCTATCCCAGCTGGAAGCCCCTCGGAAACGGATCCTCAGGGTCGACGACTATGGTGTTGAAGCCGCTGATGTAGGCGCGGCCGCGTATGGTCGGGATCACCGCCGGGTATCCGCCTACCCTGGTTTCCTCGAGCAATTTACCGTAGAACAGGCTGCCGATGATGCTCTCATGAACGAACTCCTGGTTCAGCGGAAGCTGGCTCCGGGCGTGAAGCTGGGCCATCCGCGCGGACGTTCCCGTCCCGCACGGCGAGCGGTCCATTCCCGAGGGCCCATAGATCACAGTGTTCTTCATCGCTGCCAGGGGATTCGTGGGAGGCGCGGTGAACATAACGTGCGAGACGCCCTGAATCAGCGGGTTCTCGGGATGAAAGACCGCGACACTCTGGTTCAGGACCGACCGAATCTTCCGCCCGGCCTGAACGAACTCACCGGCGTTCTTCGGCTCGATATCAAGGCCGACCATCGCCGCGGGAAGGATAGCATAGAAGTTTCCGCCATAGGAGATGTCAGCCACGATCTTGCCGAGACCCGGGACCTCTGCCTCCACGTCCTTCAAGTAAAGGAACGACGCAACGTTCTGAAAGGTGACCCCTTTCACGCCGCTGTCGCGTACCTCCACCTCGGCGCGAATCAGTCCGGCGGGGGTCTCGACCACCAGACTGGTTACCGGCTCCCTGGCCGGCAGGATGCCCGTTTCCAGCAGCACTGTGCAGGCCGCGATGGTGTCGTGGCCGCACATTGGCAGACAACCGCTCACCTCGATGAAGACGAGACCGATATCGGCCTCGGGCACGGTGGGGGCGGTGATGATCGCGCCGGACATGGCGTTGTGGCCCCGAGGTTCGTACATGAGGACCTGGCGGATATCGTCCCGCTGCTCTTCGATGTACTGCTTCTTCTCGAACATCGTGTTGCCAGGGATGTAAGGGATCCCGCCCACGATGATCCGCGCGGGCTCCCCCTCTGTGTGGGAGTCCACCGCCGTGAACAATCGACTGAATCTCACTGTCTAGCCTCCTGCGTTGCCGAATCGACTCGGCGCGAACCAATCAGCCGGGAAGTCCAGCGGCCGCGTGGTGACCCACTGGGCGATGAGTTGACCTGTGGCGGGGGCGAGGCCGATACCCGCTCCCTCGTGTCCCGTCGCCACATAGAAACCCTCGGCGCCAGCCACCGGCCCGATCATGGGTAGGTGGTCAGGGCTGAACGGGCGAAGGCCGGCGTAGGTGCGAAGGCACCGCACGCCCGCCAACGCGGGAAAGAAGCGTATCGCCCTGTCCACAATGCCATTGATCGCCCTCAGGCCCACGCTCTGGTCGAGGCCAACCAACTCTCGGCTGCTGCCGAGCAGCAGGTTCCCACTCCGGGTTGACTCCGCGACCATCGCAACTTGAAGGCTCGCCGCTCCACTCTCCACGGTCCCCGTGTAGCCGGCTTCCATCAGCTTGTGTCGCACAGTCACCGGAGTCCTCTCGGTGACGACGATCTGGCCTTTGCGAGGATGTACCGGGACGTCCAGTCCGGCCATGGCCGCCACCTCCCGGGTCCAGACCCCGGCCGCCACGACCACCGAGGCAGTGGGAATCCGCTCGGCTGACGTCTCCACAGCCTCGACTTTGCCGCCCTTATCGAGTATCACCCGGCGCACCCTGGCATCCAGTAGCAGCGAAAGGCCGTGTCGCTGCGCGCCCTTCAC
>JAJYKO010001100.1 GCA_021788565.1 Chloroflexota bacterium | reverse complement strand
ACTCCTTTCTGGGGTCGCTCTGGTAACCTTCATTGCCCTTTTGCTCGGTACCGTCGAGGATAGGGCAGCCGTCAAGCTGGGGCGCCTGGTGCTGGGATTGCTGGCTCTTTCCATCCTGTTCGAGTGGGCGGAAGAATCCACTGGTTACTACGCTTCAATCCCCGCCTACGCGGAGGGCCTGCGGCTGGTGCTCTTCGGCCAGTTTGCCTGGGTGTTCTGGGGAGTCCACGTGGGACTGGGCGTCGCCTTGCCGCTGGTCATCCTCTTGGCGGCGGGTCGAAGCAAGGGCATGGTGGCGCTGGCTGCGGCGCTGGTCGCCTTCACGGCGCTGGCCACAAAGCTGAATGTGGTGATCCCCGGCCTCGCGGTTCCCGAGTTCCAGGGGCTGCGCGACGCTTACACGGGCCCCGGCCTGTCGTTCCAGTACTCTCCGACGACGATGGAGTGGCTGGTCGGGCTGTGGATCGTGGCTACCGGCGTGCTGGTATTCCTGGCTACATACCGTGTCCTGGCGAGACCAGCAGGGGCGGTGGAGTACGAGCTGGCAGACAAACCAGCCCCACAGGGCTAACTTGCCGGAAGCGGCAAGGGGAAGATCACGGGACCGAGGGATCTAACGGGCAGGGCCGCTCCCCACCTCGCAGGCGAGACGGGATGCTGCCCTGCCCATAGAGTGCGTCTGGATCACCGCCATGCCATGTTTCTGGAGATTCCCACCGACTTTCCGTTACGCCGCCCGAAAATGGGGTCTACCGGACGAGAGCAACCCGATCGTGAAGACCCCGCACGCTACGTGGGTCCACCGCTCTTCTTCTGCACCGCGATGCGCCAGTCCGAGTCGTTGATCTGCTCTACCCGCAGGACGCGGTGCCCCTCCGCCCGCAGGCTCCTGGGCACGTTGGTCACGGCAGGGAGATGATCCACGATGATCTCCAGGATCTGGCCGCTCTGCAGCTCCTCCAGCGCCAGCTTGGACCAAACGAAGGTATACGGGCACACCTCGCCCTTGATGTCCAGGGTCTTGTTAACCAGGATCTCTTGCATCTCAGTGTCCCCCTACAAGCGCGGGCGCCGGAAGCCCGCAGAACTGCTCGTAGTCGATTAGCTCGCGAATGGACGGTGCGTCCCCGCAGATCGGGCACGCCGGGTTTCGGTGGATCTTCACCTCTCGAAAGTCCATGGAGAGGGCGTCGAACAACAGCAGCCTGTTCACCAGAAGATCCCCAATCCCCAGGATCCACTTGATCGTCTCGACGGCCTGCAGTGGCCCTACGATGCCAGGCAGGACACCCAGCACCCCGGCCTCCGCGCAGCTCGGGACGGTGCCCGGTGGTGGCGGTGAGGCGAAAAGGCAGCGGTAGCAGCCCCGACCGGGGGCGAAGACGGTGCACTGTCCCTCGAACCGGAAGATGCTGCCGTGTACGAGGGGCTTTCCCAGGAGCACGCAGGCGTCGCTGAGAAGATACCTGGTGGCGAAGTTGTCCGTGCCATCGACGACGACGTCGTAGCCCGCCAGGATCTCCAGGGCGTTCTCCGATGACAGACGATCGGGGTGCTTCTCAACGCGTACGTCCCGGTTCACCTCGGCGATAGCATCCGCCGCGGAGTCCACCTTGAGCCGTCCCAGGTCGCTCTGTCCGTGCAGGATCTGGCGTTGAAGGTTGCTGAGGTCCACGCGATCGAAGTCGGAAATGCCCAGCGTCCCAACACCCGCGGCGGCAAGGTAGAGGGCGGCCGGAGAGCCGAGACCGCCGGCTCCCACAATCAGCACCCTGGCGTCCAGCAGCTTTCGCTGACCCGCGCCACCCACCTCGCCCAGCAATATGTGCCGGCTGTAGCGATGAACCTGCTCCCTGGTGAAGGCAGCAGAACCCCCCTGCAGCGCCGGTATGATGGACAGCTCGTCACCTTCCTCGAGGCGAGCGTCCTTTCCCCCCAGATCCTCGGCGGGCGTGTCGTTCACGTACAGGTTCACGTGATGCAGGATCTCCCCGCCGGGATCGAGCAGGTGGTTCTTGATCCCCGGGTAAAGCCCCTCCAGGTTCTCCAGGACCGCGCCCACGGTCGGGCCTTCAACCTCGACCTTGGAACGGCCTCCGGTCATGTGCCGGAGGGGAGTAGGTATGTAAACGCGAGCAGACATGTGCAAACCTCCTGTCTCATCCAGTGATGAGTGATGAGTTACAAGCCCGGTTCCGGCCGGGTTAACGGCCGGCCGTTAACCCGGCCCTTCAGGGCCGAGACCGCCGATCTCATCACTCATCACTGATAGGTATCGTTCCCCGGTGTCCGGCAGCAGCGTAACAACGCGCTTGCCCTCCCCGAACTCTCGTGCCACGGAGAGCGCCACGAAGACGTTGGCGCCGGAAGAGATGCCCGCCAGCAACCCCTCCTCACGGCAGAGGCGCGAAGAGGTCAAGAAGGCGTCCTCGTCACGGACCGGCACTATCCTGTCCAACACGGAGCGGTTCAGAACGCCCGGCACGAAGCTCGCCCCGATCCCCTGGATACCATGGGGGCGCGACTTCTCGCCCCTGAGCACCTGGGACTTGGCCGGCTCCACGGCGACCACCAGCAGACCAGGAATCTTCTCCTTGAGTACCTCCCCGACGCCGGTGATCGTGCCGCCGGTCCCCACGCCGGCCACGAAGGCGTCGAGCCTGCCGTCCGTTGCTT
>JAJYKO010000054.1 GCA_021788565.1 Chloroflexota bacterium | reverse complement strand
GCTCCGCCGGAGCTAATGAAGCGACCAAGCAGGAGGGCAGAAAGGATGAACCGTCAAACCGTGCTGGTGGTGGACGATGAGCCGCGCTACGTACGGCTCCTGAGGGCCAATCTGGAGTCCCTGGACTATCGAGTGGTTTCAGCTCCAGACGGAACCGCCGCTCTGGAGAAGGCCGAGTCAGAGGACCCTGCCCTGGTAGTCCTTGATCTCATGCTCCCGGACCTGGACGGCTACGAGGTTTGCCGGCGAATACGCGAGTTTTCCACAGTGCCGATCATAATGGTTACCGCGAGGCGGGAGCAGATCGACAAAGTGCGGGGACTCGATCTGGGAGCCGACGATTACATTACCAAGCCGTTCGACGCCGAGGAGTTGCTCGCCAGGGTCAGGGCGCAACTCCGACGGAGCAACCTCGGGCAGCCCAGGCGGCTGGCCCCGCCGTTCGCCCTCGGAGAGCTACTGATCGACTTTGCCCGGCAAATCGTGACTGCGCAGGGTCGAGAGGTTGGGCTGAGTCCCACCGAGTACAAACTGCTCTACCAGCTAGCCACGAACGCCGGCAGGGTGCTTGTGCAGGAGGAGCTGCTCAAGCTAGTTTGGGGTGCCGAGTACAGGGACGAGCCCGAGGTTCTCCGGGTGTACGTGCGGCGGCTCCGACAGAAGATCGAGCCCGAGCCCGCCATCCCCCGGTACGTTATCACCAAGCCGGGCGTAGGCTACACCATGCCCTCTCCGCACTGACTGTCACACCACTGTAACAACGCCCCACCTCGAATTTACGCGGCTGTAACATCCCCCTGTCTATGCTTCCTCTATGTGCAGAGGACCCACTCACCCGCCGGCGGTCCATAGCCCTCCGGCCCGCGCGTGGCTCGCTCGCTTCAACTGGAACGTTTGCTGGAGGAGGTGGCAAGGTTGGAGATCTTCACTTGGACCATAGCTGCCGTTGTGGTTCTCGTCCTCATCTATTTGGCGATCCGCGTAGTGCAGCAGTACGAGCACGGTGTGATATTCCGCTTCGGGAAGTTCATGGGGATTCGAAATCCCGGCTTCAACCTGATAATTCCGGTGGTGGACCGAATGGTTCGTGTGGACATGCGCGTGGTCACCATGGTGGTGGAACCTCAGGAGGTCATCACTCGAGACAACGTCACCATCAAAGTTGACGCCGTCGTGTACTTCAAGGTGGTCAACCCGGAGACCGCCGTCGTCCGTGTACTGGATTACATCCGTGCGACTTCACAGATCGCTCAGACCACTCTGCGGAGCGTACTCGGCCAGTCGGAGCTGGATGAACTCCTCTCACATCGGGAGGAGATCAACCGTCGGCTCCAGCACATCATCGACGAGCAGACGGAGCCGTGGGGCGTCAAGGTCAGCGTCGTGGAAGTCAAGGACGTTCAGCTTCCAGAGCCCATGCAGCGGGCGATGGCGAAGCAAGCTGAGGCCGAGCGGGAAAAGAGGGCAAAAATCATCCATGCCCAGGGCGAGTTTCAGGCGGCCGCCACTCTCGCCGACGCGGCACGGATCATCGGTACGGAACCTGGCGCCCTCCAGCTCCGCTATTTGCAGACTCTCACCGAGATCGCCGGCGAGCACAACAGTACGATCATACCGCTGCCGCTGGACATCGTCCGGGCCGACGGAGTCAAAGGAGCCATCGGTGCCGCGGTAGCGGGCCTGCAGGCGGCAATCGGGTGACCGGTTCAGAGAAAATCGAGTCTCCTTCTCGATGGCCAAACTCCTGATGGCTGAGAGCCGTCAGCATGCTGGAGGAGTCCGTTGCCCAAGGTAAGGTACGGCATGGTGATAGATGTCCGGCGCTGCATAGGCTGTCACGCCTGCTCGGTTGCATGCAAGGCTGAGAACGCGGTTCCACCCGGCGTGTGGCGCACCTGGGTCAAGATAGGAGAGAAGGGTCGCTACCCCAACGTGGGTGTCTCCTTCCTGCCCCTTCTCTGCAACAACTGCGAAAGTCCTATTTGCATCCGGAACTGCCCCACCCAGGCTACGTACCAGCGGGAGGACGGTATCGTGATGGTGGACCCGCACCGCTGCATAGGATGCAAGTACTGCATAGCGTCCTGCCCGTACGACGTCCGCTATCTGAACCCAATCAAGAGGATCGTCCAGAAGTGCTATTGGTGCTACCACAGGGTCGACGCCGGGTTGGAGCCGGCCTGTGTGAACAGCTGTCCGACCCGCGCGATGATCTTCGGCGACCTAAACGACCCCAACAGCGAAGTATCGACGCTTCTGGCCCGCAACGCGGTCGCGGTCCTGAAGCCCGACAAGGACACGCGGCCCCGGGTGTTCTACATCGGCGCGGATGAAGCGCTCATGCGGGCCACAGGCCCGAGTGAGGAGGATCGGGCATGAACGACGGGTTGACCATCCTTTACAACGTTCCCCACGCGGCGCCCCTCGGTCCCCTGATAGCGGTTTACTTCTACATGACCGGCCTCAGCGCGGGATCCTTTATCCTGTCCACCCTTGCGTACGGCTTCGGCATCAAGAAGTTCAGGCCTCTGGGGAAGATCGGAATCGTCCTGGCGGTGGTGTTGCTGGTGCTGGCTCCAATCAATCTGATCGCCGATCTCGGTCAGCCCTGGAGATTCTGGCACCTCTTCCCGTACCTTAACCCGACTTCGCCCATAACATACGGCAGCTTCCTGCTGACCCTCTATCCCCTGAACTGCCTGATCTATGCCTTCTTCATGTTCAGGGGCAACGAAAAGATGACAAAGCTGTTCGGCCTCATCGGCATCCCCCTGGCGGTGTCGGTGCACGGCTACACGGGCTTCATAATGGCGCTGGCTAAAGCCAGAGCTCTCTGGAATACGGCTCTGATGCCGATCCTGTTCCTGGTCTCGGCCATGGTCTCGGGCATAGCCCTGATGATATTGGTAGTGACCATAGCCGGCTTCGTCTCCAAGGAACGCCGGCCGAACATGCCGCTCATCCAGGATCTGGGGAAGATATTGGCGGCGTCCATCGCGCTGGACCTCTTCCTCGTGTTCTCCGACGTCCTGGTGTTGCTGACGTCCGATACCGAAGCGCGCGAGGCCGCGACGATGATCCTGCGAGGAGGGTTCAGCAGGTACTTCCTGGGGGTGGAGATCCTTTCCGGGTCCCTCGTTCCACTGGCGCTACTCACGGCGCCCTCACCTTTGCTGGCACGCGCCGCTTCACTCCTCGCTCCGCCCACACTCGGGGCCTCCCTGGTTTACATGGGCTCCGTTCCGGTCACGCCGATCGGCATCCCGATAATGCTGGCCGCCTTCGTGCCACTCCTTGTCCAGGGTATCCCTCGCCACCACAGGCCATTACCGGCAACCGTCCTCGCCTCGCTCCTGGTGATGCTGGGGATCCTGGCCATGCGCTACGTCGTGGTCATTGGGGGACAAGATGTTCCGCTCAGTTGACCCCGATTGCGTTGCTGACGACGCAAGCTTCAGGCTCACGAGGCGGCAACTTTTCAAGCTGGTCGCCGCTGGAACGGCCATGGCGGCCTCCGGCATAGTAGCTGGAAAGGCCGCCCTGGCAGAGGATCTCATCCGCGGCGGCCGCTCGGTATCTCGGACGACTGGGCAGACCCAGCGGTCCGTGGTAAGCAACTGCGCGTTGTGCACTGCCAGGTGCGGCATCCTCGGCTTCCTGGAAGAGGAGCGGCTGGTAAAGATCGAAGGCAATCCCCGCGATCCGAACAGCCGCGGAAGGTTGTGCGCACTTGGTCATGCCGGCATCAATCGTCTTTACGATCCCGACCGCGTGCTCGCTCCTATGAAGCGGGCCGGCAAACGCGGTGAGGGTAAGTGGACGCAGATTTCCTGGGAAGACGCCTACAAACTCCTCGATGAACGATTCCAGGATGTACAGGCGCGGCAGCCCGATTCCCTGGTTCTGCACACCGGGACCGAGGCCACAGCCATGCTGGGCAGGAGACTCGTGGCCGCCGTCGGGTCGCGGGCCTTCATCGACGAGGCCAGCATCCAGGACGCCAGCCGTGAGGCAGCCAACCGTGCCGTGCTCGGGGCCCCTTCTGAAGTCACGGACATAGGACGAGCACGGTACATCCTCAATTTTGGCGGCAACCCCTACGAGAACCATCCGGCTTACTTGCCTTTTGTCCAGAGGCTGGTGGACGCGAGGATGGGGGGGGCACGGCTTGTCACTCTCGACCCTCGGCTGTCATTTACCGCCGGTCGCAGCGACGAGTGGTTGCCTCTGGTACCAGGCACCGACGGGATCATCGCCCTGGCCATGGCTAACGTTATCCTGCAACAGAACCTCCACGATAGGCAGTTTCTTGCCAAATGGGCGGACATCGGGGAGAAGGAGCTCACGGCACAGCTCGCACGGCACACCCCAGAATCAGCCGCAGCTGCCTCGGGGATCGCCCCTGAAACAGTGCGCCGTATCGCAACCGAGTTCGCCAGTGTCAGACCTGCGGTAGCCGTGTCGGGCGGTGGCGTCAGCCGCCAGACCGGAGGAGTGGACTCTCAGCGAGCCGTGCTGCTGTTGAACGCCCTGGTCGGCGCCATCGGGACACCTGGGGGGTACGCGCCCGCATCCAGCGTCTCGTTCGCTGAGCCGGATCCGGTTCCTGCTGAGACCTTCAGTACTTCGGAAGCCCTTCAGTTCGTGCAGGAGTTTCTCAATGGGAACAGAAGGGTGAGCATGTATATGACGGCCATGGCCAATCCCGCTTACTCGTGGCCAGGTGCGGAAACGTACCGGCAGGCGTTGCTGGACGAAAGTCGCGTGCCTTATCTTGTTGCGCTGGATACCAACCTCACGGAGACCTCATCGCTGGCGGACCTATTCCTACCAGCCGCGACCTACCTGGAGAGTTGGGGACTAGAATCTCCCCCGGCGCAGGAGCTGGTGCCTTACGCTGCGCTTCGGCAACCGATCGTGCGGGCGCGCGGCGACTCCCTTAGCGTAGACGACGTGATCCTGACCATGGGCACCAGGCTGTCCGGACAGGCAGCTCAGTTCTTCCCTTTCCCAACCGTCGAGAGCTTCGTCAGCAAGACGATTTCCAAAGTCCCAGGACTTGGTGAGCCAGGACTTGCTCTGCTGAAAGAGCAGGGAGCCTGGTACGACACCGGAAAGAGCCCTCAATATCTGCCGCCCGGTGGCACCCTTGCGACGCCCTCCGGCAAGTTACGTCTGAGCTCCATCGCGGACGCGAGAGACCTGTTCGGCACCGAACAGGCCGCGCCAGTCTCGGTCGGACGAGGCGACAACGGAGAGCTGACCCTGGTGACCTACCGGCCAAACGTCCACTCGGGAGATTACTCGGCCAACTGCTGGTGGCTGGCGGAGATCTCCCACGAGAACAGTCTGCTCATGCACTCCACGGCGGCACAGCAGCGCGGCATCAAGGAGGGGCAGCGCGTAAGGCTTACGTCCCAGGCAGGCTCCCTGGAAGTCGCGGTCAGCATCACCCAGGGGATACATCCGGACGTGGTTGCCATCGCACTGGGCTTCGGCCACAGCGCTTTGGGACGAGTCGCCATGGGTGAGCAGTTCAAGAGCGGCGACGTGATGACCGAGTACATCTGGTGGAACGACCAGGGGAACGGCGTTAACGCCAGTTCCCTGTTATCTCCCAAGAGAGCAGACGGAGGGGGCGGGCTGGTATGGATGGACACGAGGGTAAAGGTCGAGGCTCTGTGATAGGAGTGGCAAGATGAAGCTTCCAGAACCGTCCCGCCTTCCTGACAACCTTGAGATACCAGGGCTCTATCCCCGGCGACGCCGGTTCCCTCACTGGCCGGTCTGGTTCTGGCTTGTGATAGCGTTCGTCGCTGCCATTCCGTTGGTAGGTGTGCCCGGTGTCGTGCTGGCGCACTACACAACCTCGAACTCGGCCTTTTGTCTCAGATGCCACGGCACGGGCGATACGCCCGATCGCAGCGTCCCGTCAGTTGTGCATCCCAGCTTCGATCAGGTGAGCTGCGTTGACTGCCACGCCAAACCCGGCCAGATCGTATTCGAGGGATATGTAAAGGGATTCCAGGCCGAACCCGAGTGGGTTAGCGCCAACTGCATTCGCTGCCATCAGGCCATGCTTCAGAAGACCGACAATAGTGGCTTCAAATTTAACGTTCGTGGGATCATAATCAATCACAGCGCGCACCTGTCTCGGGGAGCCACGTGCGTAACCTGTCACGCCGACGTTGCCCACGACCTTCGCGAGCCCAGGACGAACCGGCCCAGGATGGAAACGTGTCTCACCTGTCATTCAAGCTCAGACCCATGCTCGAAATGCCACGGCAACAACATTCCCGCACCGGCGCCGAACAGGGAGTTGGTGGGGAGGAAGCCGGTCTCCCCGCCCACGGCACAAGCCACGCAGGCGCCAACCTCGCTACCTACCAGCACCGCGACCGAGAGCCCTACGTTGCCCCCGGCCGCAGGTCAGACACCTGCGCCGGCAGCGATAGCTACGAAGTCCGCCCCGCAGGCGGCTGCGACGGCCCCGACAGCCACGGCGACAAAGCCTCCAGCTACACAGGCTCCCGCGGTGGATACCCAGGCTCTAAGTGAAGGCAAGACCCTCTTTGCCAAGACGTGCTCCCCGTGCCACGGCCCGGGTGGAGACATGATCCCGGTCGCCAAGCTCAACAGCAAGAGTTTCCTCCAGGGTTACGGAGCCGCGGCGCTGGCCAGCACCACCGCCGGTGGCAAGGGAGGAATGCCGGCTTTCGGCGCAGCCAAGGGCGGCCCCCTCAGCGACCAGCAGATCAAGGCGATAGTGGAATATCTATTCTCGGCAGCCAACTAGCGGGAATGCCATGGAGAACCTTGGTACTTCACCCGGCGGGCGAGCCCGTCATTGGGGGCTTGCCCTGGCCGTAGCCATCGTCGTGATAGCGGCAACTCTGGTCCTCGCCCAGCCGCTGCTGGAGGCCCCGGCAGCGGCTGGCACGGGGAGCGCGATGGCCAGGTCGGGAAATGGCGTGCCCAGCTACACCTCCGACGTGGTACCCATCTTGACTCGGAGCTGTTTCAGGTGCCACGGTCCGTATCGGGCTGATAAGGGTCTCAGGCTGGATAGCTACCAGCGGATAATGGCCGGCGACTCCTACGGCGCGATACTGATACCGGGAGACTCCTCATTGAGTGCAATGGTCTCGGTGATCAGAAATGGGACCATGCCCCACGACAGCACCAAACTGCTTCCCGCCGAAATCGACATCCTGGCCCGATGGATCGACTCTGGCGCGCCCCGGAACTGAGATGGCCCGGGCATCTTGACTCTCGAGTAGGTACATCTAATAATAAGCAGGACAACGGTGGCATGAAGATCGTCGACGTCTATGGGTCCCCGCCGGACAGGCTTCTACGGGTCGCCGGCGGACAAAGGAACGGAGCGCCAGTATGCCCGGTCTTTTTGCCCCCTTCTCGATCGGGACACTGCAGCTCAAGAATCGGATCGTCAGGTCAGCCACTGCGGAATGCATGGCGGGCCCCGACGGAGAGCCGACGCGCCGCCTCATCGCCCTCTACTCTCGTCTGGCGGCGGGTAACATCGGCCTGCTGATAACAGGCGGGGCATACGTCCACCCGTCCGGGCGCTCCTACATCGGGGTGGTCGGAGTCGACACTGACGAATCGGTTCGGGAACTCATGCTTCTCACCGACGCAGTGCACGAGCGGGGTTCTAAGATAGTCCTCCAACTTTACCACTGCGGCCGGCAGGGCGAGGCGGAAGCCGCGGGTGGAGCTCTGCTGGCCCCTTCGGCGATCAGCGACCGACTCGTCCGGCACCGCCCAAGAGCCATGACGTCCGCCGACATAGCTTCCATGCTGGAGGCTTTCGGAACCGCCGCCGCGCGAGCCAGGGCAGCAGGTTTCGACGGAGTGCAGATCCTGGCAGCCAACGGGTATCTCATCAACCAGTTTCTGTCGCCCCGAAGCAATCATCGTAACGATGAATGGGGAGGCAACCTGGTCAACCGCATGAGGTTCCTTCTACAGGTCGTGCGTTCCGTCCGACGTGAGGTGGGTCCTGACTTTCCCCTTCTGGTCAAGCTAACTGTCGGGGACTTCGTTCGGGGAGGTCTAGGACCGGAGGAATCGCTCATCATAGCCCAGTCCGTCGCGGCCTCGGGCGTCGATGCGATCGAGGTTACGGGTGGAACGTTGGAATCGTTCTTCCAGATGAGCCGAGGAGAGATCCCCATCGACCAGATACTTCGGAGCCGGCTGCTGAAATCGCGAGGGACGGTGATCAGGATGTTGATCAAGGCGGTTGCTGCTACCATGCGAGGCCGAGTAGGATTCGAGGAAGCTTACTTTGCTCCCTACGCGGAGCAGATCAAGCGCACCACTGAGATACCGGTGATGCTCGTGGGCGGGCTTCGTTCTCCCTTGATGATGGACCGGCTCCTCATGGAAAACCGGGTGGACCTGGTGAGCATGGCACGGCCTTTCCTGCGCGAGCCAAACCTGGTCAGGCGGTTTCAGGACGGCGACCTGCGCCCGTCCAGCTGCCTTTCCTGCAACCGATGCCTCGTAAGCGTAGCCGATGGCGATGGCGTTCACTGCTTCGGCCGAAAGCGCTGAACTTGAGGCTCGAGCCCCCTCTGTGGGACAATCCGTTTAGCAGCGCTGCGTAACGAGGTAGGACTATGCCGAACGAGAGATTGCTGGCCATTGCCAGGACCGTCCTGGAGAAAGCCATCGGGCTTCAACCGGGTGAGCGCGTGCTCATCGTGGGGAACCCCGAGGAGACGTCCAGTTTGATCTCCGACGCGTACTTCCAGGCCAGCGTCGACATGGGGGGAAAGCCCCTGCTTATCAGACAGACCACCAGGGCCATCACGGAGTTCTCAGACCCCGTGGTGCTGGCCGCGCTCGCCACTGAGCCGGAGGTGGTCCTCAGCATCTCGACGGAGAAGATCGGGAAGGACCCGTACGGACTGCACATCGGCTACGTAGGCCGAGACTGCAGGCGTTACGACCACATCATCGACAAACTGGAAGCGGACAAGCGAATCAGAGTCGGCAGTTCACCAGGCATCAAGATGGACACCTTCCTCCGCGCGATGGACGTGGACTACGACGCCATCCGCGGAAGGGCAAGAGCCTTGAGGGATCTGATCGAGGGCAGATCCGAGATGCGGATCACGACCGCGGCTGGTACCGACATCACCGTGGGGTTGCGGGGGCGACGGATCTTCCTGGACGACGGTGACCTGCGGGCGCCGGGTGAACACGGCAACCTGCCGTGCGGGGAGATCTTCTTCTCGCCAGAGCTGGGAACAGCACGAGGGAAGATCGTCTTCGACGGCGTGATCGCCGCGGGAGCGGAGTGTTCGATCCCCAGCGAGCCGATTGCGATGGAGGTGGAGGCCGGCTACATCATGCGCGTCCTGCCCAGCGCCCACTCGGCGGAGGTGGTGGCCGCCTTCAAGGAGGGAGAGGAGCAGTCACTGGCCATGGGGAAACCGGACTACGCACGCAACAGCTGGGGCGTGGGCGAGGTGGGGCTGGGGCTCAACCCCGCGGCCACCATGGTACCGGACATGCTGGAAGCTGAGAAGGTGGGCGGCACTTGCCACATCGCCATCGGCTCGAACTACGACCACGACCTGCCGGCCATCACCCACTACGACATGCTGATGACCAATCCCCGTATCTGGGTTGACGGCCAGCCTCTGGACGGCTACGAAGGCTAGGCCGCAGGGGTCAGGGGACGGGGAACCGGGAACAGAAACAGGATGGGCAGGATGAACAGGGTATACCTACGGTCAGTAGGTCTACCAGCAACTTCTTCTCATCCTGCCCATCCTGTTCGGTGGTCCTGACCCCCGTCCCCTATCCCCTATCCCCTGTCCCCCGACCTCGAGCGGAAGTCCTCGATCGCCTTGTGGAGGGCGTCGGCGGCGAGGTTGGAGCAGTGCATCTTCACAGCCGGCAAGCCCCCGAGAGCCTCGGCCACGGCCCTGTTGGATATCTCCATTGCCTCATCGAGGGTCTTGCCCATGACCATCTCGGTGACCATGGAGCTGGTGGCGATGGCCGCGCCGCAACCGAACGTCTTGAACTTCACGTCCGCGAGGCGCCCGTCCTTCACCTTGATGTAGATCCTCATAATGTCGCCGCAGGTGGGATTACCCTCTTCGCCAATACCATCCGCATCCGCGATCTCACCCACATTCCGCGGGTTGCTGAAATGCTCCATCACCAGTTCGCTGTACATCCGCTCCTGCTCCTCGCTGATTCTACTGGGTTGCCCCTGACCCGGCAGCGGAGCCGGCCAGGGGAGACATTGCTCGCAACCGATCTATGATCCCGGGCAGGACCTGAACGACGCGGTCCATATCCTCTTCGACGTTGTCCCGTCCGGTGGTAAGGCGAAGGCTGCCGTGCGCTCTCTCGATCGGCACTCCCATAGCCTTAAGCACGTGAGACGGCTCCAGAGTGGCGGAGGTGCAGGCCGACCCGCTGGAGGCCCCAATGCCCAGCATGTCCAGGCTGAGCAAGATCGACTCCCCCTCCACGTAGTCGAAGACGAAGCTTGCATTATTGGGGAGTCGGTTGGTCGGATGGCCTGTCAGATAGGCGCCCGGGATCGGCCTGATGCCCTCGATCAGCCGATCTCTCATCATTGCAGCGTGGGTGTTGTTAGACTCCAACTGCTCGTAGGCCAGCTTCAGAGCCGTTGCCAGCCCCACAATGCCGGCCGTGTTCTCGGTGCCGGCTCGCCTGCCTCGCTCCTGGCCGCCGCCCTGCTGCTGTGGCCAGTAGGTGGTTCCCTTCCGAACGTAGCACACCCCGACGCCCTTGGGGCCGTAGAACTTGTGAGCGGAGAGGCTCAGCATGTCGACGCCGAGCTTGTCCACGTTCAGATCGAGACTTCCCCCTGCCTGGACCGCATCCGTGTGGAAGGCGATCCCGCCGCGGTGTCTCAGGATGTGCGAGATCTCCTCGATCGGCTGCACGGTACCCACTTCGTTGTTGGCGTACATCACGCTGACCAGGATGGTCTCCGGAGTTATCGCCTTTTCCAGGGCATCAAGGTCGACCACGCAGTTCTCGTCCACCGGCAGGTAAGTGATGCGAAAACCGAACCGCTTCTCGAGATACTCGCAGGTGTGCAGTATGGCATGGTGCTCCACCTGGGTTGTAATGATGTGGTTGCCCTTCTGCTGGTTGGCGAACGCGATCCCCTTCAGAGCCAGGTTGTCGCTCTCGCTACCGCCGCTCGTGAAGATGATCTCTGACGGACTAGCACCAAGTATTCCTGCAACCGTGTCCCGCGCCCAATCCAGGGCTTTCCGGGCTTCCCGCGCAACAGAGTAGACGCTGGATGGGTTGCCGTACTTTTCCGTGAAGTAGGGAAGCATGGCCTCCAGCACAGCCGGGTGGACCGGCGTTGTTGCCGCATGGTCCAGGTAGATGAAACGCGACACCGCGTGCCTCCTTCCGCGTCGTGATCCGAGACTGAGTCAGGCTATGGGAGAGATCTGAAAGTCCGCAAGGGAAGTGTTATCCAGGACCTCGAGTATGCTCTCGCGTACCCGTTGCCACATCTCCTTGGTAGCGCAGGCTGCGCTGCGAGAGCAGCACTCGGCGTTCTCGCCCTCGATGGCGCATTCCACCGGGCCGATTGGCCCCTCCAGGACCCGCACGACCTCGCCGACGGTTATCTCTACGGGCGGACGGGTCAGCCTGTATCCCCCACGAACACCCCTGGTGCCTTCCACGAGACCCGCTTGCCTGAGCGCGCCAAACAGTTGCTCCAGATAAGCCAGCGGAAGTTCCCCCGACTGGGCAATTTCGGAGAGTGAGATCGGAGGTTGTCCGTAGCGCCTGGCTAGCTCGACCATCGCCAGAAGCCCGTAGTGACCGCGTGTCGACAGCTTCATATCAGTCCTGGTGTAATCGTAGAGGAATTCCTACTGATTCCGTCGGAATTCAGTATAGTGAGGTCGAGGCACCCTGTCAACAATCTCGTTCGCATTCCTACGATGCCTCGAAGTGCTACACTACGGGCCGCCACGCCGCAACTCCGGCGACCCAGGCCGCCTCCACGGCATGGCGCCGGCGAACGTTCGAGCCTCAAAAGATGGCATAAAGAGAGGTAACGATACAGGTGCAGTACAGACCCTTTGGCAAGCTGGGCGTTCAGGTTTCCGCCCTCGGATTCGGCGCTATGCGTCTACCCACGTTGGGCGACCCGAGTCAGATCGACGAGCCCGAAGCCATCCGGATGATACGCCACGCCATCGACAGCGGCGTGAACTACGTGGACACCGCCTACCCCTATCATGGCGGCAACAGCGAGCGAGTCGTCGGCAAGGCACTGCAGGATGGCTACAGGCAGAAGACGAACCTGGCGACAAAGCTGCCGGTCAGGCTCGTCGAGGCGCACGCAGACTTCGACCGCTTGCTCAACGAGCAGCTCGCCAAGCTCCAAACCGATCACATCGACTTCTATCTACTCCACGGTCTGAACCAGAAGAGCTGGGAGTTCGTCCGGGACCTGGGCGTGACCCGTTGGGCGGAGGGGGCCCTGCGTGACGGGCGGATTCGCCACCTCGGATTCTCCTTTCACGACAACCATGAGGCGTTCAGGTCCATCGTCGATGGCTACGACGGCTGGGAATTCTGTCAGGTCCAGTACAACTACATGGACGAGGACCTTCAGGCCGGCACCAAAGGGGTCCAGTACGCCGCCGCAAAAGGGCTGGGCGTGGTCGTCATGGAGCCACTGCTCGGCGGACAGCTCGCGAGCCCACCGCCGGCGATCCAGCAGATCTTCGGCAGGGCACAGAGGAAACGGTCCGCCGCGGAGTGGGGTCTGCAGTGGGTGTGGAACCACCCGGAGGTCTCGGTAGTCCTGAGTGGTATGAGCACCATGGACCAGCTAGTCGAGAACCTCTCGAGCGCCGGTCGCTCCGCTATCGGTTCACTCACCGCGGACGAACTGCGCCTCGTCGCAATGGCTCACGACAAGTTCGACGAGCTGTATCCGATCCCGTGCACCCAGTGCCGGTACTGCATGCCCTGCCCAAACGGCGTCGACATTCCGACCAACACGCTCACGTTTAACCGAGGAATAGCGATGGACCAGCTGGAGGTCGCGCGTTTCCGGTACGCGGCCTTCCTAAACAAGCCCGCCAGCGCGTGCATCCAGTGTCGGGAGTGTGAGGAGAAATGCCCGCAGGGCATCCCCATCGGAGATTGGATGCCTTACGTCGACGAGGTGCTTGGACAGAAGGCGAACTACGACCCAGCGCTCGCCCCGATCTCGCGATAGCACT
>JAJYKO010001099.1 GCA_021788565.1 Chloroflexota bacterium | reverse complement strand
CTGCGGGCCATCGCGAAGACCTGGCAAGTGGATAGGTGGTACCCGAGATCCCTCATCGGTCGCTTGATTCCCTCCGGAATCTCCTCTTCGCCCTTTACCATCTTCACAGCGATGGGATAAGTCTGCAGGCGCAAGAGAGTCTCGAGTTCCTCCGCGGCTTCGCGCAGTTGCACCAGGTTCATCTTCGGCTACCTCCATGCATGATCGACTTTGAGTCCGCGACCGCTACGCTGTTCACGCGGAGTATCGTCCTCCGCGGGTACGGCGTCAATGCCGACGGCGTCGCATCTCGAGGAGGCTGCAAGGTGGGAAACCGAGTCCCAGAGCGGAACAAGGTGGGGCCGTGGTTGCAGAACATTTGCCTTGACATTCCGAAACTGCCACCCTAGCATGCTAGTGGGCATAAGCTCACATGCGAGCCACAGCTCAACCCAGGGATGGGGATCCAGTGATTGCGTCGGTCCTGATTCAGCGACATTGTCTGCCAGGAGCGTGACGAGTGACACAGTTCGCCAATGTGCCTGTCCAGGCAGCAGCGCGCGGGATTTCGTTCATTGGCAGGCAGTCGCGCGACTGGAGGGTTACGGTTGCGCGGACGTCGCTCGACAGACTCGTGTACCAGATGATCTTCCCCTATCTCTCCATCTACATCGTCGCCCTGGGAGCCACCGCGACCCAGTTGGGGGCCATAAACAGCGCGGGAATGATGGCGGCCGCCGTCCTGGGGCCCTCGACCGGCTGGCTCATAGATAGGATCGGCACGAAGAGGGTCTACCTGGCCGGCATAGGCATGTTGATCGTTTCCTACCTGACCTACGCGCTATCCCAGAACTGGCTGATGGCTATGTTGGCGATGGTAGGGTACTGGCTTGGATACTCGACGAGCATCCTCGGCTGCGCCACCGTATGTGGCAATTGCCTGGTGAGCCGGGACCGTGCAACAGGGATGATGATCTGTGAGACTGTGGCGGCAGGATTGCTCGGGATGGCCGGTCCTCTGATCGGGGCCTGGCTGGTAGCCAGCTCCGGCGGAGTGGGAGTCACCGGCATTCGCCCCCTGTTCATTGTTGCGACCGTGGCGACTCTGGGAACGTTCGCGCTCGTGATGACCCAGTTGTCCGACCGACGGTGGGTGAACGTCCGCGCCACGCCCAAGCACATGTTCAAAGACCTGCATCAGGTGTTGAAGGACGGCCGGCACCTCAAGCGATGGCTGGTTGTCACTTCGGTCAGCCAACTGCCAATGGCCATGGTCTTTCCGTTTTCGCAGGTCTATGCGCACGAGGTGAAGGGCGCCGATGCCTACGCACTGGGAGCGATGGTCACAGGCTGTGCCCTGACATCTATCGTCTTTGCCATCCCTCTGGGCCGGCTTGCCGACAGATCGGGTAGGAAGACGGTCCTGTACATGGCAATGCCGCTCTTTTGGATTTCCAACCTCGTCCTCGTGTGGGCTCCCGACGCGGCGTTCCTGGTCGTGGCGGGCGCTCTTCAGGGCTTCTACTACATAGCGGGCCCGATCGGATCGGCCATGGAGAGAGAGTTGGTGCCCGCGAACCAGATGGGCCGATGGTTGGGCATCACTCGTTTCTTTCGGATGCTTCTCAGCGCCTTGATGGCGATGGTGGCAGGCATGATGTGGGACAAAGTTGGCCCGCAATATGTGTTCTTGGGGTTTGTGGCGATCGACCTCTTGCTTCGCCTGCCACTGCTTGTGGGAATGCCCGAGACCTTACGGAGCAGGCTCGGGGGAGAAGGGGTTCCATTAGATTTGTCGCAGCTCCCTCGATATAAATCGCGGATCATAGACAGGTGAATCGACTGGAACAAATCAGATATGGGCCTGAGTCCCGGTATCCATCACGCTCTTGTGGGGATCAGGCTTCAGACCATGTCCGCGCTTTCTGCATTCCTCCGCGAGCTCGCAGCTGGCGTAACCACCGCCAACTATGACCAGGTTTGTGGCTGAGTCCAGCGCATCAGGCCCAATTGGAGGTGAGCGATATCCTTCGTGACCCCGAAGATGTCTGCTTTCTCCACTATCGGGATAGTGCCGGCGCGCGGTTAGGGCGGCTACGCCCGCGGCGCTGCCTCCAACGACCAGCACATCAACCTTTACCTGGTGTGCCTCCTCTTTTCCGAGTGATTCACCGGCGCCGGACGCAACCGGATGTCCCTACGTTAGGATGCGGGTCATAAGCTTTGAGACCCCTTCAGCCCTCCACGGTTTGGCATTCCCACTGTTCTTAAAATTCCCATTCGGAGACAGTCCCAACATTGTTGAAGAAGAATCGATCACCGAACTCTTGAGCCAGCCGCCCCGCGGCCGCTAGTCCGGTACAGTGGGAGACCCCCAATCTCTCGATGCTGAATTCGCTCAGGGCCTCGATGGTCCTCGACAGCTGCTCTTTGGTGGAGAAGCCCAGATGTGTGCCCCCAAGGACGGCCAAGATCCTCTCCTCGTGGGCCACCTCGACCGCCCTATCGAGTGTATTGACCAACCCGCTGTGGGCGCAGCCCAGAAGCACGATCAATCCCCTGGGTGTCCTCACGAGGAGCGACTGGTCATCCGGGACCTCGTCCTGTGACCAGCCCTGGGGTGTCTTAACCGCCAGGTCCGCGTCCAGCTTCTCGAAGGGCGTGTTCCTCGGCACTGGTCCGGTAGTCATCACGTCCCCC
>JAJYKO010001098.1 GCA_021788565.1 Chloroflexota bacterium | reverse complement strand
GCCAGGCTCGCGGCCATGGTGTTGAAGGCGTCGGCCAGGGAGGCCAGTTCGTCCTTCGAGCGGACCTCGACCCGCTGGGAGAAATCCCCAGAGGCTACCCGACCGGCGGCAAGGGTGAGACGTCTCAGTGGTGAGGTGATGCCTCGACTGAGTAACAGGCCTAGCGACACCGCAGCCAGGACGGCTAGCACGCCCGCGATCCAGGTGGCCTGACGCACGGCTTCCAGGTAGCTCTGAGCCGAGTTGGTGCTCCCGTTCGAAACGGCAGCCGCCGAGCTGGAAGCAGGCGAAGAGCTGGAGGAGGAGAGACCTTTCGACCCCGTTCCACCCGTGAGCCCCGACCCGCCCATCATCCCGCCGGAGTTGCCCATCATGTTGCCCATCGAGCCAGTCATCATCGAACTGACCGAGGGGTCGTCGATGATGTACAGCTCACCCACCACCTTGCCACCAGCGGTCAACGTCACTTGCCGCCACGAAGCTGGATTCGGCACAGGACCGCGGGTGAGCTGACCGGCCGAGTCCGCGATGACCCCGCCTGACGTGTCAACCACGACGAGCCGGGTGCCGGTCGAGTGGGAGAGGGGCATGAGCGCGGCCTCGGCGCTTTGCCATCCGCCCGTCTCGTAGCTGCTGACGATGTAATCGGCGATCCGCTGATCCTGGGCCTCAACTCCCTGCTGCACATAGCTTCCAAAGGCGTTGGACGTGAGGTGATTGGCAAGAAAAGCCACGATGAACACGCCGACCAGCGCGACGAGCGTGAACCCCGCGACTAATTTGAAGGTCATGCTGCGCATCAATCCAGTGTCCAAGATCCCAGCGTCCAAGATCGATAGCCCTGTCGATCTGAGGCTGATCGAGGCCTCCGCACAACCGGTTGAACTGCTCCGCTTTGATCACGCCGCCGAGCATGATCAGTAGCAGCGCCACACGACGGATTGGGCAGAGGGCTCACCAGCCTCTGCCCAATCCTGTCCTATCCACTGATAGCCCTCAGCTGCCGATCTGCTTCTCGCTTACGAAGGTCCCATGCCAGGTATGATACCAGACCTGTCCGGTGTAGCCGTTCACGCTGAGCATCCCCACGGTCTTGCCGCCCTGTGAGAAGTCCATCGTGTAGTAACCGTAGAAGGTCGAGGGGTCAGTCGCCGACTGGGCACCAGGAAAAGCCTGAGCCAGATAGGCGTTGGCGTCCTTGATGGCCTGGTCCGCCGTCACCGGCATGGTCGCCGTCGGCTGCTGGGCCTGTCCTCCCCACGGGCCAAAGCCGCCCATCATACCGCGACCCATCATCCCGTACTTCGTGTTCCACATCATGTTGGGCCCGGGCTCAGGGTAGACCGCGCCGCTGTACCGATTGACCAGTAGCTCGAAGGCGTGTACGCCGGTGTCCTTCTCCTTGACCTCGACGTAGAAGTTGTACTGGAACTCCATGATTTCGCTGATAACCAGGTTCTGATTGCCGTAGCTAGATATGGCCTGCTGGGCATCCTGCTGGGCCTGATCCACGCTAATGGGGTTGCCGCTGGGTTGCTGGGTACCGCCCCACCATCCGCCCATCATGCCGCCCATGCCCCATCCACCACCCGGCCCGGATCCACCAAAACCGCCCATCATGCCGCCAGGTCCCCAGCCGCCGTATGGCGTCTGGGCAAAAACGCTCCCTGCCACGAGGACGGTCAACGCCGCCGCACTGGCCAGGGCCGCAACCAAAACCGCAGTCTTGCGTGTCATCTTTTCCCTCCTTCTGTTGTTCCTGTTCTTCACGGCGCGGCCGGTCTGCTCTCCGCCTCTCGCTATGATCAGAGTACACCCAGCTTGTGAATAACCTATGAAGCACTTGTGGGATTACTGTGAACCCTCGGTCCAGATCCGGCCGGCTGGTTGCGGATTACAGCTTGGAAGCTGAGCTTCGTCCCAAACCTCGCTCAGGCGAAACTCGGGTTGATTATCCAGCCTGAGCGGTGCCAGACCACTTCACGGCGATCATGTTTCCAGTGCTGGTCGCCATGTACTTGTGCCTCGCTGGTAATTTGAGTCAGGCAGATTCCAATCCCTCCCTGGCCCTCAGTTCCTCATAACCGGCGTCCGCAAGGATCTCGCCCTTGTTAGCAGCATGCGACACGACGGCGGTTAGTTCGCTCGCGCAATTCCTCGTAGAACTCTCATCATCCTCTCAGGAGCATCTCAGCCTGGATTAAGGATGATTCGGGAATATTTACGTGTGTCTTGATGTCCGACGTTAATGGGAACGGTGGTATTTCACCGCGCGCGATTCGAAGGAGAGTTGGCAGTGAGCGAGCATTTCTGCCCCGAGTGTGGGGCCGCCGTGGCGGAGTACCTCACCCGTCCACCCAGAGCGCCCGCTGGTTGGTTACACGCGGATCGCCGGAGCACTGGCCTCCCCTGTTGGAGCGCGTCCATTGAGCGAACGAAGCTGGGGCGGGCGCCACCCGCGGCTCCGAGATTGGAGTCACCGTCGACTAACTATTAACCGAGAGACAGTTGTGCAACCAGTTTCGACAATATTCGTGAAAGGACCTACGCAATGTCGCGCATCGCACAATGGCGAAGTACCGTCGACGACCCGACCATTACAAAGGCGCTGTTCTCCGACACTCGGCTCTCCTGGCTCTGGCTTATCGTGAGGCTGTACGTCGGCTACAGCTGGATCAC
>JAJYKO010001097.1 GCA_021788565.1 Chloroflexota bacterium | reverse complement strand
GCTGGTGGAGCGAGGTGTGCGCGGGAAACGGGTGCTGCTACCGCGGGCAGACCTGGCGCGAGATGTGTTGAAGGTGGAACTGGAGAAAGCCGGAGCGATGGTAGATGCGGTGGACTGTTACAGGACCGTCGCGGCCGATGAGGACCTTTCAAGATTGGTAGCCGAACTCGCGGCGGGACGCATCGACGTGGTGACCCTGGCTAGCTCTTCCACCGCGCGGAACCTGGTCTCGGGTCTCGGCGAGGATGCCCTGCAGCTACTTTCTCGTCCCCTCATCGCCTGCATCGGCCCTATCACGGCCGCCACGGCGCGAGACCTCGGCCTGCGTGTGGACGTTGTGGCTCCCGAGCACACCATGCCCGGCCTGGTAGAAGCGATCGTGAGAGTGATGAGTGATGAGTGATGAGTCGTAGGTGACGCACGACTGATCAAGCATCACCGGGTTAGCTTAGGGCAGTAGGGCGGGCGTGACGCTGTGCCAGCTCGCGTCACGTGTGCCCCGCCGCCAAGTGCGTGGGGAACGGTCTGCGGCAGGGCATAAAACCCTGCCCTACTGTGGGCACTTGTGAGGTCAGAAGCCGCGTTCGTCGAACAGCCTGGCTATTAGCTGGTCTACAGGGGCGTGATCGTCCGTGAGGACGAGGTCCGTGCCCTCTCTCAGGTAGGCCGTCATCTCGTCCTCCGGCATCACTTTGGTCACCGGTGTCTCCCCCAGCTTCTGGAGAGTGGCAGTCATAGCCTTTTCATCCAGCGGTACCATGGAGGCCACGACTATCAAGGTGTTCTGGAGGGACGATTTCCAACCCTCGCCCACGGCGGCGACCGTCACGTGCGGAAACACCTGCCTCAGGGTGTTCACGTAGGGGCGAAGAAAATCGCCGCGCGACGGGTTATCTATGATGTTCACCAGATAGAAGCCGTCCGGCTTCATAGCATCCTTGACTTCCCGGTCGAACTCCAGGGTCGTCAGGTGATATGGGATCGAGAGATCGTTGAAGGCGTCCCCGAGGACCAGATCGTACTTGCCTTTGATGGCGTCACCGTTGTTGAAGTACATTCGGGCGTCCTCGTTGTGGGTGACAATGCGGGTGTTTCGCGACAGGCCTAGCTCCTCGTAGTTCACCCTCGTCACGTCGGGGTCGATCTCTATGACGTCCAGGTTGCTGGTGGGATACACCTTCTCCATGTACCTCGGGAACGTGTAGCCCCCTCCGCCGATGAAGACCGCGTTCATCGCGGGTCTTGTCTGGGCCATGTACTCCGTGATGTCGTTGTACACCTTCTCGTAGGAGTACTCCAGGTGGGTCGGATCGTTCAGATCCACGAAGCTGTGGACCAGGTGATCCAGCACGAGCACCCGCAGCTTGTTCCCCTGCCCGTCTGTGCCCTGGTCGTAGAACCTTATGGAGTAGTAGTTGCTCTCCTTCCAGTAAGGGGATGCCAGCGCGTTATCGGTCTTCAACCAGAGCCCGAACCCTATAAACAGGAGAAGGAGTGGTGTTGCGACGGGAAGCTTCTCGCGCCTCCACAGCTCTCCGAACCCAATGCCCATCACTACACAAATGACGGCCACGCCCGCCACGATCATACGGGTTCCAAACCACGATATCAGGACGAAGCCTGTGGCGAAGGTGCCAACGATGCTCCCAAAGGTCGACCAGGCGTAGATCTTCCCGACGGTCGAGCCAGTCGCTTTCAGGTCCTTCAAGCTGAGCTTCACCACCACCGGGGAGATGGTGCCGAGAAGAAGACTTGGCAGGAAGAAGACGGTAGCCGTGACTATCGCTATCTTGGCCATCAACGGGACAGACATGCTGGTAGCTCGGGAGCCCACACCCTGAATCAGGGCCAGGATGAGCAGGCTGCTCAGGCCGCTTAGCAGGAAGAGGATGCCGAGGGTCTGGGGACGGGGTGCCCTGTCGGCGATCCGTCCGCCAAGATAGTTGCCGAGGCTGATGCCCGCCAGCACGACACCGATGATGCTGGTCCACGTGTAGAGCGAGACGCCGATGAAGGGGGCGAGGATCCGGCCGGCGACCAGCTCGATGATGAGGCTGCAGGCGCTGGCCACGAACACGATGAAGTAGGACTTCCAGAGCACTCTTCTCGCGAGCACAAGCGGCCTCCCAAGGGGAGAGGTAGCCTGGACAGGAAACGCTGGTGCCTTGGTGCCCGCGGTCTCAGTTAGACCGTCGGGCACCAGCGGATTCTATAGCAGGACGGTACGTGGTACAAGGCCGGGGCAGTGCAGGTTTCCAACGACCTGTTTCATGTCCTGCCACATTACGATGTCTGCACTCGAAGTGCGATCCCCGGCGGCTGCTCTGGTGCGCAGATCAGAATCTCATGCCTCGTGCCTTGGTTTAGGAATCCGCCGGCACATCGAGCACGTTCATCTCAGAGCCCCCTTGCGCCATCACCCTCATAACCTGCCCGTCTCATCTCGTGCGGTCCCCCTTCTTTTGGTGATCGCGCGGTTGCTCGGGCACTCGGGCGACCGGCAGCTCCCAGCCACGCCTGATGGCCAGGAGGCGCAGCCCGAGACAGAGGACCGCGCCAACTGTCGCCAGTGGGATGGATGGGAGCCGCAGAAGCTGGCCGCCAACAACGACGACCGCGCCGGCCAGCGCGGCGACCGCATACAGCTCGGCGCGCAGCACGGTGGGGACTTCCGCCACGAG
>JAJYKO010001096.1 GCA_021788565.1 Chloroflexota bacterium | reverse complement strand
TCGGTTCGCGCTACATACCGGGTGGAGGGGTGCGCAACTGGGGAGTGATACGCAAGATGATCAGCAGGGGAGGCAGTGCGTATGCGAGGACTATCCTGGGGGTCGGCGTCCGCGATCTGACGGGCGGCTACAAGCTCTTTCGCCGCGAGCTGCTGGAGAAGCTGAGCCTCGGCAAAGTCCGCTCCAACGGCTACTCCTTCCAGATCGAGCTGACCTACCGTGCCATCCGTCGAGGATTTCGTGTCGTGGAAGTCCCAATCGTGTTCGAGGACCGGCAGGTTGGGAAGAGCAAGCTTTCTCGCCACGTCGTGGTCGAGGCCATGCTCCTGGTCCCCCGCTTGAAACTGGAAGGCTGACGCCCTCCAGTTTCAAGCGACCTAGTTGTCGATTATTCTATAGCTGGAAGTGATCTTGGCGCTCTTCTCCAGCATCGCTTCGGCGGAGCAGTATTTCGTCTCCGAAAGCTCGATTGCCCGCTTCACCGCGTCCTCGGAAATGTCGCGACCGCGGATTACGTACTCCACGTGGATGTCGGTGAAGATCATGGGGTACTCTTTGCGCCGCTCTCCACTGACCACCACATCGAAACCCGTGAGCTCCTGCCGCGCCTTCTCCAGGATGGAAACGATGTCCATGCCTGTGCAGCCCGCCAGTCCAGCCAGCAAAAGCTCCATGGGGCGCGCGCCCGGTCCGGTTCCACCATCCGCGGGCGAAGCGTCTATGTCAAACTTGTATCCTGTGCTAAGGGTCATGTCGAAACGCATGCCCTTGATATGAGTAGCCTTGACCTCCATACGGAGCGCCTCCTAGTAACCATCGACGGTCATTGGATTTCACGATCCTGGAATCCGCGTTTCGGCGAGCGATCCCAAAATGTGCACGTGGGGGCGAGCTGACCCCGCCCCCACGCGGCTCGCTAATTCACCAGCGATAGGGCCTTAAGCGGACACGCCGCCACGCATTTCGAGCACGCTCTGCAGCGCGCCCAGTCGACCATCGGTGGATCGAAGGGCTCTTCCTGCGAGATGGCTCGGACCGAGCAAACCTTCCGCACCGCGCACTGGCCTTCGGCGCACTGATCGGGCTGGCAACGTTGGATATCAAGCAGCGCCTTGGGCATCACCCGTTCCTTCCAGCCGTACCTTCGCCTTCAACTCCTCGATCTCGTCCTCTAGCTCTTCCATCTCCATTATCATAGCTGGCCGCACCGTGTGGGCCGGCATCCGCGACTTGAGATCGGCCAGCTGATCCTCCAGCTGCCGCAGTCGCTCGACATCGCTCATGGGTCCCCTCCAGCAGTTGACATACCCCTAGGCGGTATTATACGATAGCCCCGGCGGTTGATACTGTCAACTCCTCTGAATCAACCCTGCCACTATTCGAACGAGGTGGATCGAATGGATCTCAACGGCACGGTGAGGAACGTCGTCAACGTTTTTGACGACTCCTCCAGTGTAAAGTACTGCTACAGCGGTTGAGGGCCCCCTCAATCTCAGGAAGAGATTACGCAAATCGTCGCCTGGTATCTGTCGAGAGAATATAGCAACACGGTTCAGGTGAACTACAACGACCTGGCCCGCCCGAGCATTCGCCAGCAGCATCCAGACGTGCTAGCGCGCCTGCAGAAAGGCGATCTGGTTCTTCCCGCCGTCTACGTTGACGGCGAGGAGGTGAGCCTGGGATACGTGGACTATTTCAGCATCAGCAAGGCGGTGGAAAAGTCCCGAAAGGCCGCGGCTGCACACCCAGGACTCAGGACTGAGGCCTGAACTTGGCGAGCAGCGAACGGCAAACAGCGAGAGAAATGCATCCGACAGAAGCTTCTCACTCATCGCTTATAGCTGAGCTGGGGGCAGTGTCGTGGAGATAGTATATCTGGTTGGACTTGTCCTGATACTGACAATGATATTTACCCGGGGCGGTAGCTGCGGCGGCGGGGGTTGAGGTATCGAGTAGCCCTCGCGGTGCGAGGGAAATTACCGTTGAGGCGGGTCAGTACAGCTGTCATGGGTTGGGGAGTCCGGTGGCCAAGCCGGGCTCTCTTTTTGTATCCTTAACATCGATGGGAGAGAAGGTGTCGGTCTTCTCGCCTCCCGCTCTTCGCCGTGACCATCGTCGATGCAACCAGAGAGGTGCCGGTCGACCTGAAGTAGCTTTCGAACAACCGCTGGAGGTACCCGCAGCTGTGCCGTCTTCGCCTGGGTTCGACGTGGCAACCTCTAGCCAGAGCCGTGACCTGGACCCTGCCGCCGGTTGTGCATCCGTTGCACGCGTCGACGAAAGGCTGGTCGCCCGCCTGTGGGACGATCAGCACCCATTTGCCCTTCCCCTGAAGACGGCTTCCGGAGAGGAGGTCCGTGTGGTCTACCGCGGCCGGCGTCGCTATGATCGTGGCCCCGATTTCCCAGGCGCCCTCATCGCCCTGCGTGGAGAATCCCTGGTGCTCGGGGACGTCGAGGTTCACGTCAACTCCTCCGACTGGCGGCGTCATGGCCACCACCGCGATCCTCATTACAACGGTGTCGTTCTTCACGTTGTCCTTTACCAGGACGACCCGACCTTCTGCCTGCGGCAGGATGGCACCCGCGTGCCTGAGGTAGTCCTTTCGTTGCACCTCTCCATGCCTCTGGAGAAGCTTCTAACTCACGATGTGTACGATAGTCCACGCCCATCCCCGTGTTGG
>JAJYKO010001095.1 GCA_021788565.1 Chloroflexota bacterium | reverse complement strand
TCAGCAGCAGCCCCCTTGGCGGCGGCCGCCGTTGACCGTGGGCTGCTTCTCCTTGCCTCCTGCTTCTTCTGACTTGTCCTCCTCGGGGGTCTCGGTCAGGCTCAGCCGATCCATCTCCGGCTGCACGTCATCGCGCTGGGGCTCGTGCTGATGGGTCCAGTGATCCGTTCCGCCGCCAGCACCGTGCATCCGCATCATCAGCACGAACAGACCCGCCACCACAATCCACCATGCGTTAGTCTGAAGAAACTCCAACATACCGTAACCTCCTGGCCATCAGCTGGCCACCTCTCCCGAAGCGGTTTGGGGAAGCTCCTGGCGGCGACTCCCACCGTGCCAATCCCCATCGACGAAAGAGAGAATAACCGGTGAAACTGAATCGAGTCTGAGGGCTACATGCGAGCAGGCTTAGAGTTCCTGGCGGCTCTCACGCGAAAAATCGGGGCTGGAACCACCAGGACGCGAAGGGCACCAAGGGGCACAAAGGCTTGCATATGATTCTCTTCGTGAGCCTCTGTGTCTTGGTGCCTTCGTGGTTGAACCCCTCCCGGCCGCCGGGGCAACTGAATGGAAAAGAGGGAGAATTCGGAGATGGAGTGGACTGCGACGGGGAAGGGGTCTCCCCCTGGCGAGCTACCCGCCGAAGCCCGCGAGGGAGAGACCTTGCGGATGCTCGGACCCTACGCCGCCCTTTGCAACCTCGTTCCTGCCATCTGCCGACAGGACAGGGCGGTGCGGTGGCATGCCTCCGCACATTCCTGCATGACGGTGTCGTCGCCGAACTGACGGCAGGACTGCTCGCAGCGATCGCACACCTCGGCACAGGTCGCACAGACCGACTGATACTGTTCGGATCCGCGGAGCATATAGCCCGCGCTGGTCTGACAGATCTCGGCGCAGTCCATCAGCGATCTGATGTGGGAGGCCTCCGCATGCTTGCCTCCCAACTGTAGACAGTGGTCGATGGACTCCGTGCAGGTAGTTTCGCACTCCTGGCAGTCCGTGATACAGTCCTGCATGTCTTTGCTCATCTGCTGATGTTTGACGTGAGCCACCGAAAACCTCCTGAACTATCACCTTCACCGCGGTCCAGGCCCGCGATGTCAATCTTGACACGTTCCGCGGGGATCACCGGATCGATGCCGGTCATCACCGTGGACATATCGCTGCCGCAATTCTCGTACCGTGGCACGGCTGCTCGGCATGGTTCGCAAGAGCGAGTGGATGGCGTGACAATCCGGGAGGGCGAGGCTCCGGCCGAGCCGCCTCGTGATGGCCAACCAACCTTCCACTTTGGGACGGCCGTCCCCACACTCCCTCTCCCTCTGGGAGAGGCGTGACGCGGCGCTCGCTAACGTCACGGGGTGAGGGCGGTCCGGTGAGGGGTGATGGTCCTGCGCGACGTGGCGGCTCGCCGGGAGGCTCGCCCTCCCAACACTGTAACCCGAACCGCGAGCCATGCCGCTGCTCCAAAGCTGGGGATGTTCCCGAAGAGGGCGGCTGGGCGCTCCACACCCGGCCAAAAGGAAAAGGAGATCGACGACCGCGGCGCTGAGGAATGGCTCTAGTGAGGAGCGCGCAGGCACGTCTGATCATCGACACGCCGGTTCGCTCACCTTGAACCCGGCTCTTTCCATCGCTTCTGCGAGGTCGGATAGCCGGACCAAGGCGGGGTCGTATTTCACATATGCGCTCCCCGTGGCCACATCGACGCCGGCAGAAACGACACCCCTCAGATCCACCAGCGTGCCAAGGGCTGCCAGGGCGTTGCCCCCTTCCCATCTGGGATCATCGATTGTTAGCTTGACTTTCTCGGTGCGCACGATTGCTCCTTTCGAGATCCGCCATCGCCCTCAAGCGGCTTCTTTCTGAGGGATGCCCAGCCGGAAGTCCTGGTAGGCAACCTGGAGTATGCCCTGTTCCACTCGCCACTCCAGGGTATCCAGGGGCCGCGGCGGGGGGCCTCCCAGCACCATTCCGTCCAGATTGTACCGGCCGCCGTGGCACGGGCAATGGAACTCCTGCGCATCCTGCCTCCAGCTGTAGGCGCAACCCAGGTGGGTGCAGCGACCGTTGTACACCGTGAACTGGCTTTCGCCCCGCCGCACTACCCATACCCCCCTGTCATCACGACTCTCGATCCAGCCGTCACGCTGGACCACCGTGACCGTGGCGGCGGTGGGCTGTCCAATCGGGAACCGGTTCGCCGGCCCGGCGCTGGTCAGACCGGCCGGACGTCGGGGGCGAAGGGCGGGCAACACCGCTGAGCCGATCAAGGGAATGCCAACGACCACCCCGATGAAGCCCCCAACGGCCACGACCACGTAACTCAGGAAGGTTCGCCTATCGATAGCGTTCTTCTCGATCTCGTTTTCCACGGGGCGCCTCCCCCGCTAGTGGCAACCGCCCGAATGGCGGTTGTTGCCAATGGCAGTGTAGAACGGAAATCTGAGGCGAATCTGAGGAATATCTGGCTAAGGGCTGAGAGTGTTAGGCCGCGACGCCGTGGACGAAGCGAAAGCCATCACCCCAGTCGAGAGAGCCAGCGCGGCGTCAGCCAGGCAGGTCGCGATTGCTTGCGTCACGGCGCCGGTAATGAGCGAGTGCCAGGTCACCAGCGGCCCACCTGCCGCAACCCCCCGTATTCCCTCATCTAAAATGTTACCGGGGCCAGTACAGTTCCCT
>JAJYKO010000053.1:3218-13330 GCA_021788565.1 Chloroflexota bacterium | reverse complement strand
TGTTATCGGTTAGTGCTTCGCCGACCTGAGGGCATCCACAGCCGCTTGAGCCACGTGTCGCGGCGTCAGGCCATACTTCTCCAGGAGATCCGCATCCGCCGCGGACTCCCCGAAGACATCGTTGAGACCGATCCTCTTCACCGGTGTCGGGTGTCTCTCCGAAAGGAGTTCGGCAACAGCCCCGCCCAGGCCCCCGATGATGGAGTGATCCTCCACCGTCAGGACCACGCCGGTCCGCTCAGCCGCCCCGACAATCGCGTCCTCGTCTAGGGGCTTGACGCAGGGAACGTGAAGCACGTGGGCACTGATGCCCTCTCGATCCAGGATGTCCTCTGCTGCCTCCAGGGCCCTGACCGACTGAACCCCGGTGCCTATGATGGCGACGTCGCCGCCCTCGCGAAGGACTGTGGCCTTGCCTATCTGGAAGCGGTACCCGTCGTCGAAAATGGTCTGGAAGGGATCGCGGGTCAGACGAAGGTACATCGGCCCCGGGGTGAGCACCGCAGCCCTCATCATTTGCCGGAGCTCCGTGGCGTCGGCCGGCACCATGACCGTCATGTTCGGCATCGCCCGAAATACCGCCATATCCTCCACCGACTGATGGGTCTTGCCGGTCTTGCCGGTGAGGATGCCGCTGTAGGCACCGGTTATCTTCACGCTCAGCTTGGGTTGAGCGATGGACACCCTCACCTGGTCGACGGCGCGCTTGGCTGCGAAACATGCAAAGGTGCTTATGAAGGGGATAAAGCCCATTGTGGCCAGCCCCGCGGCCACACCGAACATGTTCTGCTCGGCTATTCCCATCTGCAGAAACCTGTCCGGGTGGCAGGCGGCGACGACGTTTGCACGGGTCGAGGTCCCCAGGTCGCCGTCAAGACAGAGGACGCTCGCGAACTCCTCCGTCAGCTCGCACAGGTACTCGCCAAAGACGTCCCTCTGAGCCCTTGCCTCAGGCATGGACCTCACCCCCTTCCAACTCCTCCAGAGCGGCGTCCGCCTCGGTCGAATTGGGAACCTTGGCGTGCCATGCGAAGCTGTTTTCCATGAAGGAGACGCCTTTCCCTTTGACCGTGTGGGCCACGATGCAGGTGGGGACGCCAGAACCCACCCGGGCCCCGGCCTCGTACAGGGCGTCCAGGATTTGGCTGAAGTCGTGGCCGTCAACCTCTGCCACGTGCCATCCGAAGGCTCTCCAGATCCCCGGCAGCCGCTCTGAACTCCAAGGTGAGAGCCGCTGCGCCGTTGCCTCGGCCGGCCAGCCCCACTGCTGGAGCTTGTTGAAGTCCACCAGCACGACCAGGTTATCCAGCCGGTAGCGCTCGGCCACGAATGCAGCCTCCCAGACGGAGCCCTCCTGGCATTCGCCGTCCCCCACCATGCAGTAGACTCGGATACCGTTCTTGCCGAGGAGCTTCGCGCCCATGGCCATCCCCACCGCGGCCGAAATCCCCTGCCCCAGACTGCCCGTCGACATGTCGACGCCGGGCAGTTCGTTCATCTCCGGATGGCCCTGGAGACGAGAGCCGATCTGGTCGAAGGTCATCAACTCGTCGCGGGGGAAATAGCCGCGCGCGGCCATGACCGAGTAGAGGCCAATGCTGGAGTGGCCCTTGGAGAGAACAAAACGGTCTCGGTCTTCCCACCTCGGGTCATCCGGACGAACGTTCATCACCCTGAAGTAAAGGGCCACCAGCATGTCGGTGGCTGACAAGGGGCCGCCGATGTGGCCACCTCCAGCGTGCGCCACCGATCTCACAATGTCGGCTCGCACGCGTCGAGCTATTTGCTGGAGTTCCCTCAGGTCGTCAGGCGCGTAGCTTGCACCCGTGGCCGGCATCTCGGCAGGCCGTGTCAATTCGACCTCGCTCATGAGATTCTCCTCACTCCGGTTGAAGCACCATCTTCAGTCCGCTGCGTTTGCCAAAAAGTTCGAACGCCTGCTGCCACTCCGTCAGGGGGAAGACGCCTGTCACCAGGGGCTCCGTCCGCACCCTGCCATCAGCCATCAATTCCAGCGCTCTCGGCCAGGCGCTCGGGACGGAGGCGTTGCTGCCCGTTACCCTGAGCTCCTTGTAGCAGACCTGCTCCAGGTCCCAGCTGATGGGCTTGCCAAAGAGGCCCACCTGCGCGTACTGGCCCTGTCTGCGCACCAGGGTCAGGAGTTGCTGTGCCGCGGCACCGGCACCCGAGCACTCGTAGACCGCGTCCGCACCCACACCGTCGCTCAACTCCGCGATGAGGGTCGCTGGCGTCTCCTGCTCGACGTTTATCGTGTGGTCTGCGCCCAGCCTCCTGGCCACTGAGAGCCGCTCCTCGTCCGCTGCCGTGCCCAGCACGACGACCCTGGCTCCCGCTGCCTTCGTTACCTGAAGGGTGAGGAGTCCAATGGTGCCGGGCCCCGCTACCACGACCAGGTCGCCAGGGATCAGCTGCGTGAGTTCGAGAACGCCGTGGACGACGCAGGCAAGGGGTTCGGTAACCGCCCCGGCCAGGAAGCCGACGTTCTCGGGAAGCGGGTGGACGTTATGCGCTGGGACGATGAGATAACGGGTGAAGCCGCCATTGACCGCGGAGCCGATCGACAGGCGGTTAGCGCAGAGGTTTGGCCTTCCGCCCCGACAGTAGCGGCAGATACCGCAGGTGTAGAAGTAGGTCTCGGTGGTGACCAGGTCACCCAGGCTTATGCCACTGACACCCTCGCCGAGTTCCGTGACTACCCCAGCCACTTCATGCCCCATGACTACGGGCGGTCGGCTGCGGAACTCGTCGTGGTAGATGTGGATGTCGGTGCCGCAGACGCCCGCGGCCTTCACTTCTATCTGGACATGTCCCGCGGGAGGCTGCGGCTCATCGATGTCCCTGACCTCGACGTTGCCGATGCCTGGGGCCACTTTCATGACAGCTTTCATTCCAAGTCCCCCCCTCTTTCCTCGAAATTCGTGCCCTCTACTGCGGCACAGATCGAGTTGGCTGCAGACTTGCTCTAAGGCAAGTCAGGCGATCACCTGTTCAGGACATTTAAGAGCTACAGGCAGCATCGCCATTCCCGGCGCCCCCACGCTGCGAGCAAACCAACCGGGACTATGCAAGCCGAAGGAAAGACTTTGGAACTACTTTGGTGCCATCTGGTCACCTACCAGATGAGCTACTTTACGGATGTCGGAGTTCGGAGCCGGCACCTTTACAGGACGGTAGAGGCGACCTAGAGCATAACCCGATAAGGCAAGAGGTTCACGTCGAGTTCTTGCTGCTCCCAAGCATGTGGTCGCTCAACCCACGTTCGATGCGGGTTGCGGCCAGATTCAGGTGGTCATCCATCGCCCGACGTGCGGCCTGCGGATCGTGCCCCGCGATGGCTCCGAATATGGTGATGTGCTCTTCGAACGCCTGCGGTCTGCCGTGAGCATCCATGATGTTCTTGCGTATCCAGGCACGCATCACGTGCCTCATAGTCACCAGAACTTGATACAGGATCCGGTTCCTGGCTGCCTGGGCGACAGCAAGGTGAAAACCCATATCGAGATCACTGTACACGTCCGCTTCGCCTTGGCTCCCGCGCATCTTCTCCAACTGTTTTGCAATCGACGCAACGTCTGCTTCGGTGGCACGTTCCGCGGCGAAGCCCGCGAGGCCCACTTCGACGAAACGCCGACCCTCAATCACCTCGTCCATGCTGCGGTCGCCCAGCAGGAGGTTCCAGAAGAGGGGCCTCGTCAGAAGTTCAGCACCTCCCCTGCCGACAAAAACGCCCTCCCTGCCGAGGATGTCCACGGCACCCACAGCGCTAAGGAGCTTAAGGCCCTCACGGAGTGAGGATCGGCCGACTGCCAAGCGGGCAACCAGCTCGCGCTCGGAGGGGAGCTTGTCCCCCGGCTTCAGCCCCTCCTCAAGGATGTAGCTAGTCAGCCGGCTTGCAATCTCGTCAGAAAGAGTGGTGCGGCTGATGGGCGTCAGGAAGCGCGATGCGATGTCCGCCCCCCCAGAATTCACCATGGCTCGCAGGTCCTATCAGTTGATGGTCTGACCAATGCAAACCGAGCATATACCGCTTGTGAATGGTTGTCAAGCGCGGAAAGGCCCCACGAGCCCAGCGATTCAAGCCGAAGCGGCCTAGAATTCGCGCTTGACAACCACCTCTCCTCAGTATATGCTCGCGTTGGTCAGACCACCGGCTGATACGTCCAGGTCGGCTATGCGTTGCTACGAGTAGGCGGCCAAACCGACCGTGTCTACCAACTCTGCCTCTTACAAGCGCGCCACCCGTAGGTCGCGACATGGATATGGGATCCCCGCGAGTTCGAGCCTGGAGGTGAACTGTTGACAGTTGGTGGTTGAGGTGCTAAATAAGGGTCGCGGGCGTCCCCTCCGACATCGATCCGCCCGCGCCGGCATCGCTGGCGATGTCAACTAGGGTTTCGGAGCGACGTGTTCCTATCTGTGGTGTCCCAAAATCGGTCGTAGACGACCTCCTCTCGTGCCTTTTGTGACTCTCTTTCGCCTCCAGCGGCGATGTAGCCGCGTGATTCCTGGTGCGCCATCCCACAAAAGCGTGATATAGGGCGGAACCTGCCCGCGGCGTTTTCGGTTTCTAATTATAGGTCGGAAGTCTAGGTGCCCTTTTGCCTGGCGCAGCTGGCTGACTTAGTAGCATTCAGACAAGAGAATGAGGTAGAGCCATGGATGTTGATCTCACGGGCCGGACGGCCATAGTGACGGGCGGCGCTAAAGGGATCGGTCGCGCGATCGTTCACACACTCGCCAGCCATGGTGCCCGCGTTGCTGTCGCCGGCCTGCATCTCGAAAACACCGCAGCTGTTGCCCGGGAGATCTCTGACCAAGGAGGCGACGCCTTCCCCGTACAGGTGGACGTCGCGGATAGCTCAAGCGTCAGGTCCATGGTCGACGGATGCCTGGAGCGGTGGGACCGAATCGACATCCTCGTCAACAACGCCGGGATAGCTACCAGCCAGATGATCGAGGACATGCCAGAGGCAGACTGGCGAAGGGTGATCGACGTCAATCTGACCGGCCCTTTCCTCTGCTGCAAAGCGGTGCTACCGACGATGATCGGCAACCACTACGGCAAGATCGTCAACGTCGCTTCTGTCGGCGGCAAGCGGATCAGCTACAACGCAGGCGCAAACTACACGGCCTCCAAAGAAGGGCTCCTCGGTTTGACGCGTCACCTTGCCTATGAGATGGCCCCGTACGGCATCAACGTAAACGCGATTTGCCCTGGCCCGACTCTGACACCGATGTTGGAGCGGGCTGCAACGCCGGAGACACTGAAAGAACGGAAGAAGAGCGTCCCGATGGGGCGTCTTGCGACCACCCAGGAACAGGCAAATGCCGTGCTATTCCTGGTTTCCAGCCTCGCGGACTTCATTTGCGGGGTAGCTGTGGATGTAGACGGCGGCAGCCTTCTCGGCTGGTACGACGTTGAGACTTACAGAACTAAGAGGCGGCCGCAGCGATAGCCGCAGCGCCCCCAAGACGACGGTCACGATGGTGACCCTAATCCGGGCGAACAATCGGAAGGTTCAGCCTGACTAGAGGATGAGGAGGGTATGTAGTCTGTGCTAGCTGTCGTCAAGAGCCGACCAGAACCAGGCATCGAAATCCTCGATCGGCCTCAGCCGACCATCGGGGCCGAAGATCAGGTGTTGCTCGAGGTGGGGGCGTGCGGCGTGTGCGGGAGCGACCTGCACTTTTACGAGTGGGCCCCTCACGCCAGGCAGGAAGTAATCCTCCCGCGCATCCTTGGCCACGAGGTGGCGGGAACCGTTGTAGAGGTAGGCCACGCCGTTACGCAGTTCAAGCCCGGGGATCGCGTGGTGACCGAAACGTGGGGCGGCTGCGGCCGCTGCTACTACTGCAGAATCGGCCAGTTCAATCACTGCATGTACCAAACCCGCATCGGGCAGCAAGCCGATGGAGGTATGACCCGCTACGTCGTTGTGCCAGATATCAGTCTCTACAGCATGCCGGAGAACATCCCCTTCGACGAGGCCGCGGTAATTGAACCAGTGGGCGTCGCGCTTCACGGTCTGGAAAGGGTGGATCTGAAACCTGGCGATAACGTGGCCGTGATCGGCCCTGGTCCGATCGGCATACTCGCCGCGATGCTGGCTGATCGAGCAGGTGCCGGCCATGTCACGGTGTTGGGACTGTCACAGGACGGCATACGGCTGGACATGGTCCGCAAGCTCGGGTACGACCTCTTACTCGTCGATCACGACGATTGCGTTGGGGCCATACGCGGTCGAACGAACGGTCGTGGCGTTGACCTGGTCTTAGACGCAAGTGGAGGCAGAGGCAGCATCAATCTCGCGCTCGACCTGGTGAGGCTGGGTGGGCAGATCGGCCTGATCGGCCTCGCTCCCGAGACGTCCTTCAACCCCACCACGGTAGCGCTGAAAGAGGTCACGATACACGGTTCCTTCCGACGGCAACCAACCACCTGGTATCGCGCAATCAGCCTCGTTGCCACCCGCAAGATCGATGTACGGCCGCTGATCACCCACCGGGTTCCAGTGTCCAGCGCTCGAGAGGCTTTCGAAATCCTGCTACGACACGAGGGGATCAAGGCCGTCATCACACCGGACTAGTCCCGCGACACGATGGTTTGCGGCTTGTAGGGGTTGGGTTCCCCTACCTTGGGCCCGGAGACCGCGCCCCTACATACGGTTCGGATCAGTGGGTCAGAGCATCAGACACGCTGGATCGAGAGATATTCTTCAAGAAGTGTCGAAAGGAGGTAGGACAGCCCGAGTGTTCTTTCACATGATGGAGCGCCAATAACCGAGGCGAAACCCAGTCTGCCCTCGGTTGCTCCGCAGGCACGTCTATCGACCAGTCGAGATCGGGAAGTCCAGAGACTAACAGTGCTGTGGACAATCATCGAATGTGGCAAGGAGAACGACGCAATGGATAGGACATCCGGTTCGTCGATTCGGGGACCCAAGGCATCTGCGGTCTCCAGGCGTGACTTTCTTCGGATTGTGAGTGGCCTGGTTGGAGGCGTGGCAACGGCGTCTGTCCTTGCTGCCTGCGCGCCGGGAGCTCCCGCGACCCCCACCTCGGCCCCCGCCGCTCCTGCGGCTCCCGCCGCTACCGCCGCGGGGTCGGCTCCCCAGCCCACAGCCCCGGCGGCTGCCAAGAGTGGACAAGTCATCAAGATCGGCGCACCGTTTCCTCTCACCGGGCCCTGGGCAGAAAACGGCAACAACTCTCTCCATGGAGTCCAGTTCGGAGTCGACGCCGTCAACGCTGATGGCGGCATCAAGTCCATGGGCGGAGCCAAACTGCAGGTAGTATCTGGTGACGTTCAGAACGATGCGGCGCTTGCTGCCTCGGTAACGAGGAAATTGATCGAGGTAGATAAAGTGTCGGCCCTGATCGGCTGTTACCTGTCGAGCTTCACCCTGACGGCATCCACTGAAGCAGAGAAGGCCAAAGTCCCGATGATCACCAACTCGTTCGTCGATACTTTGACCACCCGCGGATACAAATATCTGTTCCAGCCACCGGCAAAGGCATCGATGATGGGTACCGCCGCCGTGACCTATCTCAAGGCCGCGGCCGACGCGTCAGGGGTCAAGCTGACGAAGGGTGCGAACGTCTCCTCCGACGATGCCAACAGTCAGGCTCAGGCGCGCACCATAGGAGACCTGGCAGGCAAGAACGGTATCCAGCAGCTGTACCTGGATTTCTTCACAGCCGGCCTCACCGACGCCTCGTCGATCGTCAACAAGGTGAAGTCCAGTGGCGCCGATGTTCTGTTCATTGGCGGCCCCACCCCCGATGAAATCTTGATCGTTCGTACACTGAGAGCCATGGGCTGGAACAAACCGGTGATCGGGTCGGGTGGTGGTGGCATTCTGACACCGGCATTCGGTGAGGCGTTGAAGAAGGCAGCGGACGGCGTATTCGGCATCGCTGCCTGGAACTGGGACATGCCTTACTCCGGCATGAAGGAGCTAAACACAGCATTTACCGCCAAGTTCAAGGATCCGTTTATACCCCAGGAATCGGGCGAGGCTTACGCATTTGTGTTCATGCTCCGTGATGCACTCGAGGCCAACAAGTCGGCCGACCCGACTAAGATCAGGGACTATCTCGCGTCCACCACGTTCGATAAGGTCCCTGCCTCCCTTATGCCCGGCGGTTCCGTCAAGTTCGACGAAACCGGCTACAACATCAAGGCCGAGTCGGTCATGATCGAGTGGAAGGACGGTCTACCGCATGGGGTGTGGCCCTCCGACGTGCGCGCCATGCCGGCTTTCTTCGGTTAGAGAGATCCGAGAGCCCAACGTTTGGAGTGCAGTGCTGGCGCAGCCGGGTGTTTACAGTGTGCGCCATTGCCGGCTGCGTCAGCCGTTCACTCAATCAGTTCGATGCCTACCGACCGCTCCACCTGGTGGTTCGACGCGGCGTGCTTTCGGCGTCGAGGCTTGAATCGAGCATACCGCCAGACCCACCAATTCGATTGCGAGGAGGAGATGGAATGACCCAGTTTCTGCAGGTTGTAATCACCGGGCTGCTCGTAGGCGGCGTGCTGGGCCTGGTAAGCATGGGGCTGAGCCTGGTTTTTGGCGTTGTTCGGATAATCAACTTCGCGCATGGCGAATTGGTGATGCTCGGAATGTACGGCGCACTGGTGATGTTCAATAGCGCGGCAATCCCGCCACCGTTCTCGATGATCGTTGTGGTGCCCTGTCTTTTCGTGTTTGGCATGTTGCTTTACAGAGTGCTGTTTGAGCCCGTGGTAACCGGGTCCACTGAACTGCTACCGCAACTGTCGCTAACCGTGGGAATTTCGTTCGGCCTGCAGACCATCGCACAGTGGATCTTTTCGCCGAATCAACGTGCCATTGATATGGGATGGAGCAGCAAATACTTCGCTTTTGGCGGGCTTGATGTCAACGAGGCGCAGGTGATTGCCTTCGCCGTATCCCTCATCGTATCGATTCTGCTGTGGGTTTTCCTAACCCGTACCGATTTCGGCCGTGCGATGCGGGCTCTCGTCGATGATAGAGAAGTAGCCCAGATGATGGGCATCAATAGCCGCCAAATGTACGCATATGCCGTGGGAGCATCGGCGGCCTTGGCAGGAATAGGCGGCAACATCCTTATGACGTACTATCCGGTCTTCCCGTATGTGGGACTGAACTTTCTCCCCCTGGCGTTCGTGGCAGTCGTGATGGGTGGCATGGGCAATGTCCTTGGCGCCTTTGTCGGCGGCCTGGTAGTGGGTGTAGTCCAGCAGATGACCGGCACGTACGTGTCTTATGAGCTGCAAAATGCCGGGTTGATGGTGGTGTTCATCGCCGTTCTCATGCTCCGGCCTTCCGGTCTGTTCGGCAAGGAGGGAGCACTGTGAAACGTGACCGTGACATCATCGCGGGCATTGTGCTGCTGATAGTGCTGGCGTCGCTGCCGTGGTGGCTGCTGACGACATCCTATGCAATGGGAATCGTCATCATCGCCCTAACGTTCGTGGCACTGGCCGTTTCGTGGAACATTATCTCCGGCATTGGCGGCCAACTCTCGTTTGGGCATGCTGCCTTCTTCGGTTTGGGTGCGTACACGAGCACTCTGCTACTGGTCCACTTCGGCATCTCACCCTGGATCGGGATGGTAGCGGGTGGGATTGTCGCCTCCCTGGCCGGCCTGCTTCTGGGTTACCCGTCTTTTCGCCTGAAAGGGGACTACTTTGCGCTGGTGACGTTTGTTTTCGCGCTCATCCTCGGCATAGTAGCTCGCTCGTGGTCGAAATTTACGGGAGGCGACCCGGGCCTGCAGGTTCCGCTTCTGGGCCATGCTCCACTCATGTACCAGTTTGCCTCGCCCGTGCCGTACTACTACATCATTCTCGCTATCGCGTCATTGTATCTTCTGCTGAGTCGCCGAATGCTGCGCAGTCGGTTTGGATACTATCTAAAGGCATTGCGGGATGACCAGGTGAGTGCTGAGGCCTTGGGGGTCGACTGCCTGCGCATGAAACTGGCAGGGTTCGCGCTCAGCGCTTTTCTGACCGCCCTCGTGGGTACTTTCTACGCCCAGTACATGCTCTTCATCGATCCCGCCAGCACCTTCGACATGTTCGTGTC
>JAJYKO010000053.1:0-3208 GCA_021788565.1 Chloroflexota bacterium | reverse complement strand
GTTTGGCAGCATCATCACCGGGGTGGATGTGGTGCTTTACAGCGTGGTTCTGATTGCTATAGCCATTTTCCTTCCCCGCGGCTTAATCACCCTTCCTGAATTGATCCGAGGGAGACGGGCCACTGAGAGTACAGGGCAGGTCGGGGCAGGGCTGTTCGGCTCCGCATCGCTTGGCCCTCTCGGTCGGGGGCAAGCCAGGCCGACTTCCTCTGCACAGCAAACATCTGTCCGCGCCGAGAACGGAGTTGGGATACCGGCGAGCGATAGTGTCGAACATCAGCTTGAGAACTGATGGATACCTTTGGATATCTCGCGAATCACCGAGTGAAGGAGGACCAGTGGCTGCCCTTCTTGAGGTTGACGGTCTCAGCAAGCGGTTTGGCGGCCTGCAAGCAGTCAATAACGTGACGTTCGCGGTCGCGGAGGGAGGCATCGTGGGCCTGATCGGACCGAACGGTGCGGGCAAGAGCACGTTATTCGACCTGATCAGCGGGGTGCAGCCTAGCAGCTCCGGTCGTATCGTCTTTCACGACCGCGAGGTGACTGGATGGAAAGCCCATCGCATTGCTGCCCTGGGCATGTCGCGCACGTTCCAGAAGGTCCGGGTGTTTTCCGGGATGACGGCGTTGGAGAACGCGATGGTGGGAGCGTTCCTGCATGCGCCCGACTCATCTCTGGCGCAAGCCCAGGCCGAGGAGGCGCTGAAGATGGTGGACCTGTACGAACAGAGACACCGACCCACGCGGAGCCTCACACTGGTGGACCGGAAGCGACTGGAAATGGCGCGCGCCCTGAGCACGCGCCCTTCACTGCTGCTCCTGGACGAGGTTCTGGCGGGGCTCAACCCACAGGAGATCACGGTGGCGCTGGACTTAATCCGTCGCCTCAGTTCGTCAGGGGTGACCATAATGCTGGTCGAGCACCTGCTGAGAGTGATTATGGAGTTGTGCCAGCGTGTTCTGGTGATGGATTACGGTCAGCTAATAGCCGACGGCACCCCCAAGGAGGTACGAGCCAACCCAGCTGTCATCAAAGCCTATATCGGCGACAGGGAGGCATCCCGTGCTTGAAGTACACGATCTCGAAGCAGGGTACGGAGACATCCAAGCGCTGTTTGGAGTCTCTTTCGCCGTCGAAGAGCGGTCCATCATGGCCATTCTTGGGTCCAACGGTGCCGGCAAGTCGACGATCCTGAAAATCGTGTCCGGGTTGCTGCGCCCCAAGGCCGGCGAGGTGTTGTTTGAGGGTGTGCGGCTGAACGGAATGACCCCCGATGCGATTGCAGAACTCGGGATTGCCCATGTGCCCGAGGGGAGACGGGTGTTCCCCAGCCTCTCGGTTGAGGAGAACCTGCTTGTGGGTTCTTTCGCCAAACGAGCTCGGGCTCACCGTACCCGTCTATTGGCCGAGGTGTACGACCTGTTCCCTCGTCTCCAGGAGCGGCGGAAACAGGGGGCTGGTTCCTTGAGTGGCGGTGAACAGCAGATGCTGGCGATTGGACGTGCTTTGATGCTCAACCCCAAGCTGCTGATGCTCGACGAACCGTCCCTGGGTCTCGCGCCCCTGATGGTGGACATGGTATTCGATAAGATCCGTACCGTAAGCGAACGAGGCATCACTATGCTGCTCGTCGAACAGAACGCGTCCGCTTGCCTGTCCACTGCCGTCGAGGGATGTGTGCTTGAGCATGGCCAGGTGATCTATCGCGGCAATCGGGAGCAGCTCCTGGACAACCCCATCGTGCAACAGGCCTATCTGGGGGTCTAACTCGGGGCTTCGCGTCTCGGGCTTGGCGCAAGTTGAGGATGCAACTAGGCGTTAGTGCGGGGGCAAGACTGTGGGTACTTTAGCACTTGAATTGGCTCAGTGGAGTAGCGGCCTGGCGATCGGCGTCGTACCTGCGCCCGTCAAAGAGGCCGCGAAGCGGGCTTTCATCGACACCTGCGGGGTAATGATCGCCGGTGCGACGGACGAAATCGCCCAGACTATGAGGGAGTGGGTCTCGGCGAGACCGCGACCCGGCGCCTCTGTAGTCCCGCCGTACGGGCTGACGGCTGACCCCGAAAACAGCGCTCTCGCGCTTGGGGTGCTGGCTCATGCCCTGGATTTCGACGACATCCACCCGGCAGTGATTGGACATCCCTCCAGCGTGCTGATTCCGGTTATTCTGGCGTTAGGTTCTTCCATCAACGTTTCTGGGGAGAAAGCTCTCACAGCGTACGTCGCGGGAGCCGAGGTCGCGGCGCATATCGGGCGAGCCGCGGCCGTGCCGCAATATCACCATGGTTGGCACACTACCTCCACCATCGGGGTGTTGGCCGCGGCGGTCTCCGCGGCCTATCTGTTGGAACTGGATCCGGAGGCAACTGCCGAAGCGATTGGCCTGGCGGCGTCGACGGCATCAGGGCTTCGAGCCAACTTCGGTTCGAGCGCCAAGCCTCTCCACGCGGGCTACGCAGCATACCACGGCGTGGTCGCCGCACTCCTCGCCCGCGCAGGGCTCAGAGCCGCTTCCGGGGCACTGGACGGCCCGTTGGGGTATCTGGACAGCTTCTCTGGAAACCGGCATGCGGCGGATGGGATTGCGGCCGGGTTAGGTAGCCGTTGGGAACTTATCGATCCGGGTCTTCAGGTTAAGCCGTACCCCTGCTGTGGTGGTGCTCACCGCTCGATCGACTCACTTCTAGATCTCGTCCTTGAGCATCACCTGGAGGCGGATGAGATTGAGAGCGTGACGGCCCTCGTGGACCCGGTGGTTCCGACCCTCCTGGTGTACCCAGAACCCCGGACCGTGGCAGAGGCCCGATTCTCTCTACACCACACTCTGGCGTGTGTCCTGGCCGACAGACGCCTATCCCTCGAGCACTTTTCAGCCTCGGCGCTTAGTCGACAGGACCTGGCCCGGCTGCGCCGCCGAGTCGAGCTCAGCATCCATCCCGAACTCGTGCAGTACAAGGGCGAGCTGGCATTCTCAGAAGTTCGGGTCGCGCTGCGGGATGGCTCGTCCCTCAGCCGCAGGACGGATTTCCCGAGGGGCAGCGGGCGGCGACCGCTAAGCCAAAGTGAGCTCGAGAGCAAGTTCTTCGATTGCGTGCGCCTTTACGCCCCGCATCATGACTGGGTGCCGGCACTGCAGGTGCTTCGCAACCTGGATGCTGACGGGACCGTGCAAACACTGGTTGATACGCTAGTCGTCGCGGAGTAAAGG
>JAJYKO010000052.1:8642-13340 GCA_021788565.1 Chloroflexota bacterium | reverse complement strand
GGTCCAGCGACCTCTACCAGGACGACGGCCGTCGCCCGTTCGCCAGCATCAACTTCGTCACGGCCCACGACGGCTTCACCCTTCGGGACCTGGTCAGCTACAACGAGAAGCACAACGAGGCCAACAAGGAAGACAACAGGGACGGTACCAACGACAACCACAGCTGGAACTGCGGCGTCGAGGGGGCGACCGATGAGCGCGCGGTGAACGCCCTGCGGGACCAGCAGGAGCGGAACTTCCTGGCGACGCTGTTTCTCTCCCAGGGGGTGCCCATGCTCTGTGGCGGCGACGAGATCGGCCGGACACAGCAGGGGAACAACAACGCATACTGCCAGGACAACGAAATCAGCTGGTTCAACTGGAACCTGACTGACAGAGATAAGCGGCTGCTGGATTTCACACGGCGGATGATCCGGCTGCGTCGGGAGGAGCCTGGGCTGCGCCGTCGCAAGTTCTTTCAGGGTCGCCGGATCCCGGGTACCGGGGCTAAGGACGTCGCGTGGCTTCGCCCCGATGCCCGCGAGATGACGCCGCACGACTGGCAACAGTCCTTCGTCCGCGTACTGGGAATGCAGCTTGCCGGGCGTGGCGCAGACATCGTGGACGACCAGGGGCTGCCACTCGAGGGCGAGACGCTGCTGGTCCTGATGAACGCCAGCGCCGACGGCATCCCATTCCGGCTTCCGGTGGTTGCCGGGGGCGGACAGTGGGAAACGTGGCTGGATACCGCCAACCGCGACTTTGAGAGCGGGGACGACCTTTCCCGAGCGGGTTCGACATACAACCTGGCGGCGAGATCCCTCGTGCTGCTGCGGCGCAGACCCTCGCCCGGTGAGGTGGGCGTTAACAGAGAGGTGATGCGAATGAATCAGCTTGCCTCCGAGACCATCCTGAACAACGTACTGGAGGAGATCCGTACCTCCCGCAGGCTGCCGGTGTCTACCTACCGGCTCCAGTTCAACCAGTCGTTCACCTTCCAGGATGCCCGCGGGGTGGTGTCATACCTCAACGACCTGGGGATAACCGACTGCTACTCGTCTCCCTTCCTGAAGGCCCGACCTGGCAGCACTCACGGCTACGACATAGTCGACCACCGCTCCCTGAACCCGGAGCTGGGGACCGAGCAGGACTACGACGCCTTCGTGGCGGAGTTGAAGAAGCACCAGATGGGGCAGATAGTGGACGTTGTCCCTAACCACATGAGCATTCTGGAGACGGCCAACCCCAAGTGGGCCAACGTCCTGGAGAACGGACCCGCGTCGCCATACGCGCGCTTCTTTGACATAGATTGGCATCCCCTCCACGCGGGCTCCGATCTGGACAACACAGTGCTGATTCCGGTCCTTGGAAAATCCTACGGCGAGACGCTGGAGGATCAGGAGCTAAGGCTTCGCTACAGCGAGGGCGCGTTTTACGTGGACTACTACGACCGGAGCTACCCGGTGGGCCCGGAGTCTTATACGAAGATCCTGGAAACCCCCGCTGCAGAGCTGTCGAAGCAGCTCGGCCAGAACGACGAGGACATGGCTGAACTGGAGAGCATCATCACCGCTATTGGCCACCTTCCCGAGCGATCCGAGAAGGATCCCGAGCGGATTGCCGAGCGCCAGAGAGAGAAGGAGGTGGTTAAGCGGCGGCTGAAGGCTTTGTATGATCGGGTGCGGCCGGTGAGAGAGGCCATAGACCGAACGGTAGAGCAGTTCAACGGGAACAAGGGAGATCTTCACAGCTTCGACAGGCTTGACAACCTGCTGGACCGGCAGGCGTTTCGTCTCGCCCACTGGCGGGTGGCGGCGGAGGAGATCAATTACAGGCGGTTCTTCGACATTAACGAGCTGGCTGCCATCAGGACCGAAGACCCCGAGGTGTTTCAGGAGACACACCAGCTGATCTTCCGGCTACTTCGAGAGGGGAAAGCTAACGGACTTAGGGTCGACCACCCGGACGGCCTGCTGGATCCCGACAGCTACTTTGCGCAGCTTCAGAAACGCTACCTCTTGGAACTGTGCAAGCAGCAACTGCCCGATGGCCAGGAGAATAACCCCGAGAGAATAGCCAGCCTGGTCGAACAGGTCGACGCGCGATTCGATCTGGAGAAGGAAGAACGGCCCGATTCCCTCGTCGTGTGCCCCCTCTACGTGGTGGCAGAGAAGATCCTGACGGGCGGCGAGAAGCTGCCGCCGGATTGGGCGGTCTACGGCACGACGGGCTACGACTTCCTGAACGCGGCCAACGGTATTATGGTGGACCAAGCGGCCGCCAAGGCGTTCGACGCCCTCTACAGGAGTTTCAGCGGTCGCAGTACCAGCTTCAGGGAGTTGGTTAACGCGAGCAAAAAGATGATCATGCTGGCTTCCCTTTCCAGCGAGATCAACATGCTTGCCCACCAGCTCAAACGGATCGCTTCCCGGCACCGGAAGACCCGCGACTTCACGTTGGGCAGCCTCACCTTCGCCCTTCGGGAGGTGATAGCCGCGCTTCCCGTCTACCGAACCTACATAGCCACCGGCGATTCCGAGGACCACACCGTGGACCCGCGAGACAGGGGCTACGTCGAGACCGCCGTTCGGGAAGCCAAACGGCGGAACCCCAGGACATCTGGGTCGATCTTCGACTTCATAGGCGACATCGTCCTGTTGAGGTGGCCCGACGAGGAGTACGAGGAGGACCGCGCTGCGCTGCTCAACTTCATCCATCGGTTCCAGCAGAACACGGGGCCGGTCATGGCCAAGGGGATGGAGGACACCACCTTCTATACATACAACCGGCTGATTTCATTGAACGAGGTGGGGGGCAACCCCGGGCAATTCGGCATCACGGTGTCATCCTTCCATCAGCAGAACGCCGAACGGCAGAAACTGTGGCCGTACTCCCTGCTGGCTACGTCCACCCACGACACCAAGCGCAGCGAGGACGTGCGCGCCCGAATAGACGTCCTCTCGGAGTTGTCGCAGGAATGGCGCACGGCGGTGAACCGCTGGAGCAGGATGAATCGGTCCAGGAAGACAGAGGCTGAAGGACAGCCCATCCCGGACGGGAACGACGAGTACTACCTCTACCAGACCCTTCTTGGCACCTGGCCCTTCGGGGAGATGGACGACGAGCAGTATCAGGCGTTCGTCCAGCGGATCCAGGAGCACATGATGAAGTCCGTCAGGGAGGCCAAGGTGAACAGCAGCTGGGTGAACATGAACGCCGCCTACGAGGAAGGGTTGACCCATTTTGTGGGGGAGGTGCTGGACCGGTCCGGCTCCAATCGATTCCTGGCTGAGTTCCAGCCATTCGCGACACGGATAGCGCACTTCGGGATGTTCAACTCCCTCTCTCAGACCCTGCTGAAGATCGCGTCCCCGGGTGTGCCTGACTTCTACCAGGGCAGTGAGACATGGGACCTCAGGCTCGTGGACCCGGACAACCGGCATCCCGTGGACTACATGGCGCGGATAGCGATGCTGGCGCAGATCAGAAAGAGGATCGCGCAAGCAGACCCGCGGGGTCTCAAAGACCCCGCGGGTCTAGACCTCGTAGGCCTCGCCAAGGAGCTGGTAGCCTCCCCGGAGGACGGCACGATTAAGATGTACCTGATCCATAGGGCGCTGGACTACCGGCGCCAACGCCAGGACCTCTTCGCGGAGGGGGCGTACGTTCCGCTTCAGGTGAGCGGTGAGGTGAAGGATCATCTGGTCGCCTTCGCCCGCAGGAAGGGACATCGAACGGTGGTGGTGGCGGTGCCGAGGCTGGTGGCACTGCTCACCGGCGGCGAGGAGGTCGCGCCGCTGGGAGAGAAGGTTTGGGGGGACGGCCGGCTGGTGCTCTCTGGAACCGAGCCGCCCGGCAGCTTCCGGAACATCCTCACCGGCGAGACCACCCGCTCGGAGGCCCTGCCAGAGGGCGGCCAGAGTCTGCCCCTATCCAAAGTGTTCGCCACGTTCCCCGTCGCGCTGCTGGAGAGGGCGGAGTGAGGGGCTGGCCGCTGACCTAACCCCCTGGCCCCCTTCCCGATGTGAGAAGACGGTCTTCGGCTGCATTCCGAAGCTGCGGGCTATCTCCTGATGGCTGCGGGCATGGTTCAGCGTTGGGGTCGCAGTGCCGCTGAGGGCTCGGGAGGACGATGGGAGGGCGAAGCTCCTGCTGAGCCGCCAGTTTCCTACCGACGTGGCGGCTCGCCGGGACGTGAGGCGAGCGAGCGCAGCCTCACGCGCCCTCCCGGACTGTCACTCCAATTCGGCTGCTCCACGAACCATGCCTGGCTGCGATCCGTCTGGCATGCTAACTGCGCGCTTTTCTGTTGCGATTCGGAGCGGAATCCCTATGATGTCCAGAACATGCTCGAATGGGAGGACCAGATGGCCTACGCACCTCGCGACCTGCTCCATGGCGCTATCGACCTTCACATCCACGTGGCTCCAGACATCCTACCCAGGCTGATGGATGATCTGGAGCTGGCCGAGGCCGCCCGCGACGCGGGAATGGCCGCGGTCGTCATGAAGTCCCACCATATGCTCACCGCCGACCGAGCCCAGATCGCCCAGAAGCTCACGCCAGGGATTCGGGTGTTTGGGGGGCTGGCCCTGAACCGACCCGCTTGCGGCGGGCTGAACCCGGACGCCGTCCGGGTCGCCATCGCTATGGGCGCCAGGATCATCTGGCTTCCTACCTTTTCGTCCGTCAACCACATCAAGAGAACGGCCGCTGGGG